>CAZLBO010000016.1:0-11964 GCA_964557725.1 uncultured Bifidobacteriales bacterium
GGCTAAAATATTCCAAAGCGAAGAAGTATCAGGGTTCTGATTACTAACGGCTCCCATTGCAATATAAGATGAACCATTAAAATCAACGGCGTCATAAGCCACATAACTATCTCCCAATACATGGGTTCCCTTGTAAGTGATTCCCCTAACTCCTGCCTCACCTTGATTGCCTTTTATTCCTGGAACTCCTTGATCACCCTGTGGCCCTTGCTCGCCTTTGTCACCCTTGTCTCCCTGAGCGCCCGCGGTTCCTTGATTTCCTTTTGATCCTTTATCACCCTTATTTCCCTTATCGCCGGTATCTCCTTTAGGCCCTGCATCGCCTTTAACACCAGAAGCAAGTGAAACTGGAGTTAAATATAAAATGCCACCTCTATCTCCTTCTACAGAAGAAACCGTTACATCAAGCCCCTTTTTACCCACTAAAACAACCGTTACAGGTTGACCTTTAACAAGAGAGCTAACATCCAAATCAATACTTATAGCAGACTCAGACAAGTTACTATCTAAATCAATAACAAGACTCCCCACAGGTGAACCGCTCGCAGGTAAATCATCGTAGACTACCTGTTTTTCAAAAGACTTTACATTACCCGAAAGCAAATAAACTTCCAAGGTTCCCGCTTCTTTTACTTCTTTTAAAAATAAAGACAATCGAGCCGAGACCGTGCTATCCTCTAAAGCTCCCACCAAATTCGGTTCCATCCAAGCTCTAAACCCACCAGTGGTTACTTGAAGAGCCTTACCCCTTCCCTGATTTCCCTCTGTGGGGTGAGCGTCGCCATCTCTGACAACGTGATAGGGAACTTCGCCTGCGGTAGCAAAACTACAACATAAAACAAAAAGAAAGGTTATTAATCTCATGAATTCTCCTTGAGGTTTGGAATATTTAGAATGAATTTTCATTGTTTCTGGCCTTCGTTAATAAGCTCTAAACCCCAATCGGCTCTTCTCTCAAAGTAATTCCGTTGTTGTGGTTTAAAAGTAAAAGACGCTTTTTTAAGAGAGGCTAAAGCATCAACATATAAATAACTGTTATAAATTACGTTCATCAATACATCCTCTTCAATCAATAGAACTCGTACAGCCTGCCCCGTTCTGTTATAGTCATAATCATCTTGTCCCACCAAAACTTTTTGGCCACCAAGTTCATAATGTTCTACTCGATTCAAACGTCCCTTGCCATCGTACTGATAAACCTCACTTGTAATCTCTTGAGAGACGCCACCTCTTGCTTTTGAAACCACCAATTCTTTAAGCTTATCGGATCCATCGTATTGATAATTAATTCCTGAAACAAAGGATGAATCTCCATACTGATAGACAGAATCGGACATCAATAAATTTTTAGAAAAATCCCAATTGTGCTTTACATAAGTCCGAAGGGAATCATCAACCCTATTGTATGTTTCAATATGGAAGCCTTTAGAATTGTAAACTAAACTATCTCTTATTTCTGTTGAGCTATCTCTCCAAACAAAATCAAGTAATCTATTTTTACTATCGTAAGTAAAAACACTGTCCCCGCCTTCTCCATTAGCATGTTGTCGCCTTACTGTGCGTTTATTACTGCCATATTCATACTTTAAAACAACACTGGGAACCCGACCGCTCTTTAAAACAGTTTCCCCATTATAAACAAGGACCGAATCTAATTTTTGTTTTGTATAGAAAAAGGAAGAAAGACTGCCGAAAGTACTATTCGTATCATTTAGTCGTCTCACTGCTCCTATCAATGGCACTTGTCCCTCTCTGGGGTATAAATAATCTGTGGTTAATAAAACAGGCCCTGCACTATCTAACAAAAAGGTGTATTGAGTTTGAGAAACCAAAAACTCCCAACCCCATTGAGCCACTTCAAGGGTAAAGGTGTCTCCTACCACTACATTATTAGGAAGACTTACAGAATCACCTAATAATGTACTATCCAACAAAGAGGTCGTGTCTTGTAAATTAGAATCGCCTTTGTCTGCTCTTATCAATAATACTCTTCCACTATCTGTCCCTATTTTATTTTTTTCAGGAATGGGCATTACCACAGGAGGCCCCACTAAAATAGTAGTTTCCAAAATAGCGTAACCCACTGGCTTAAGTAATAAAGTGTATACTGTTTGAGTAAAAACTTCTCCTTTAACCAATTGAGTCACTTTTATCTTAATAGTGTCGCCCGCTTGATAAACATCTTCAAGTAACAAGGAGTCTTGAAATTCTGTCCCTTCATCTAGCTCTGTAGAAGTACCTTTGCCCATCAACTCCACCTGAACACTATCTACTTTTGAAAACTTACTTTCAATGGTTATAATTTTAGTCGCCAAGGGAAAAAGGACGACAGAATATAAATATTCTAATTCGCTCTCCGATTTAAAACCAAAAACATGTAGCTTTCTTCTTGTCAGTTTTCCGTCTCCCTTAAACTCAGTCACCTCAAATTTAGCCGAGTCCTTGGTATTAATACTTTTTATATTCCATGTATAAGTACCCGAAGTCTTCACGGGGCCTTTATAGATAGTATCAACCACTCCATCATAATCCACAGAAACAATAATGCTATCCGTAGATTCTAAAAGTTTTTCGGGGAGTTCAAAGGAAAGTTCTGAACCCCCTCCACTACTGCTCGTAAAAAACTCACAACCCATAAGGCCAAATAAGCCTAAAAAAATACAAATTAACACGGTGACATTTATTTTCATTTTTTCCCAATTCCCAATTAACAGGCCCGGATCACAAACTTTTCTTTAATCTAATTCAAAAAAGGTCTATTTCAAATATCTTTTGAAAAAAATTTGCGTTTTCTAACCTCAGAGCAACCCCTCTTCTCAATCCCCTCACTTTTTTATGTCATAAAAGTGAGATTGATAAAAACGACTCAAAAAGTTATATTGGTATTATTATGCCAGAAGTAGCCCGATTTTACGGAATTATCATTCAATTTTTTTATAATGATCATGCCCCCCCTCATTTTCATGCCGTTTATGGTGAGTTTGATGCACAAGTAAATATAGACGACTTTTCTATTATAAAGGGTAAGCTTCCCAAAAGAGCCCATGAGTTGGTTATCCTTTGGGCTTCTCAACATAAAGATGATTTATTAAGAGAATGGGAACTTTCTCGAAACGAACAACCTCTTTTTAAAATTGATCCACTTACGTAGCGGAGGACTTCAGATGCAAAGGGTTATTGACGTTAAATATTTACATGATTACATGGTCGAACTCACCTTCAGAACAGGTCATGTACGCACTGTTGATTTAAAAAGGTATGTAGGAGGAAGTGGAGTCTTTAAGCCATTAGAGCAAATAAACTACTTTTCAAAAGTAAAAATCAACCATGTGGGAAATTCTATAGAATGGCCAAATGGAGCTGATCTTTGTCCAGATGTCCTTTGGGATATTAGTAAAGTGGAAAAAGAAGTCGATTAAGCAATGATTAAATCACTTTTGCTCGTCTCCTTAGGCGCTTCCTTTGGGGCTTCTTTTCGGTTTATCTGTTATCATCTGCTCCCTAGCTCTCTTTTAGCCACCTTTTTTGTCAATTCATTGGGTTCCTTTCTATTAGGCGTCCTCACCTTTTGGGCTAATAGTAAATCTCCCTCCCATTGGTCGACGGCTATTCATCTTATTTTAGGGGTCGGATTTCTCGGTTCCTTTACCACTTTTAGCACATTAAGCCGAGAGATGTTTCTTTTACTTGAAACCCATTGGCTTAAAGCCATCAGTATCGGAATGGGACAAGTAGCCGCAGGTCTTGGTTTATTTTTAATCGGCTGGAAGCTAACTCATTTTTTTATGAGAACTTAGGGCAACTCCTAGCCTGAACTCCCCCCCTAATTTCAAAACACAGCCTCCAATATTGGAAAATCTGCGTGAGATAAGTTAAATTTGGTCATGGACTTAATAACAAAATCTCTTCTCCCCATTCAGACGCCAAGCTAAGGAACCATTATGGCTAAAATTATAAGTGATATCTCTCGTACATTTTCAGAATACCTCATCCTCCCTGGCCTGACTCAAAAAGGACACACCATTGCAGGCACTTCTCTTTCTTCTCCCATTAAACGCTTTCACAAAAAAGAGGGGCCTCAATTACAAATTAATATCCCGATTACTTCTGCTTGCATGCAATCCGTTTCCGGGCCTGATCTTGCCATTGCCCTCGCACGACAGGGTGGTTTAAGTTTTATTTTTAATTCACAATCTATTGCCTCTCAAGTAGCGATGATTGAAAAGGTAAAATCTCATAAAGCAGGATTTGTCCCCTCTGATTCCAATTTAAAACCCACCGATTCCCTTAAAAAGTTTCTCTCCCTACAAAAAAGTACAGGACACTCCACCATGCCTGTTACCGATGATGGAAGTGCCAATGGAAAACTATTGGGAATTATGACAGATAAAGATTTTTGGGAGTATGAAGATGACCTCAATGATACCGTCGAAAAATACATGACTCCTTTAGCACGAGTCATCCATGGACAAGTGGGAATGACTCTCAAAGAAGCCAATACCCTTTTGAGAAAAAACAAAAAACAGTGTCTCCCTATTCTGAATCAGGGAAACCTAGAACACCTCGTCTTTACTAAAGATTATGTAGATCATCAAAAAAACCCTTATGAATTATTAGACTCTCAAAAAAGATTATTAGTAGGCGCAGGAGTAAACACCCATGATTATAAGGAAAGAGTACCTGCTTTAGTGGAGGCAGGGGTAGATGTTTTATGCTTCGATTCCTCAGACGGTTACTCCGAATATCAAAAGGAAGCCTCTCTTTGGGCAAAAAAACATTATGGAGACAAAGTTGTTGTCGGCGGGGGCAATGTCGTTTCTGGTGCGTCCTTTAGATACTTAGCAGAAGAAGGCCAATTGGATTTTGTGAAAGTAGGCATTGGAGGCGGTTCTATCTGCATCACTCGAGAACAAAAAGGCATTGGAAGAGGGCAGGCTTCTGCACTAATGGATGTCGTTCAAGAACGCGATAAATATTTTAAGGAAACAGGTATTTATGTTCCTGTTTGTTCTGATGGTGGGCTAGTCAATGACACCCAACTTATTATGGCACTCGCCATGGGAGCCGACTTTGTAATGATGGGACGCTATTTTGCGATGACATTTGAAAGCCCCACTCCAAGAATATCCATTAAAGATAAACTATACAAACCCTACTGGGGCGAGGGTTCTAATCGAGCCAAAAACTGGATGCGGTATGGAGATGATGAGAGCCATAACAAGCTTCATTTTGAAGAAGGCGTTGATGCTTATGTTCCTATTGCAGGCTCTGTCAAAGAGGTTTTACCTATGACTTTACAAAAGCTTCGATCCACCATGTGTAATGTAGGCACCCAAAATCTTAAAGAATTTAAAGAGAAGGCTGAACTTACCTTGGTTTCTGAGCAATCGTTTATGGAAGGAGGCACCTCTAATGTAGAGATGTTCGATAGAACCCAACAACCCAATTTACCTTAATCACCTTGTTGATTTAATCCTTTAAAGGAACTAAAAATGAAAGACCAAATGATTTTTTCTGATAAGGGATTGGTTCTCCAAGATATATACCGATGGCTCCCCCCAGAGATTGCCACTTATTTTCAATCAAATTTTTGGTTGGGTTATGTTATTGGCCTTTCTCTTATTATCGGGTTTAGTTTTATCGCTAATTTTATTACCCGAAAAGTATTTTTAAATACCGTTAATATTCTTGCTAAAAAAAGTGCGAATCAATTTGATGATATTCTCATTCAAAACAATGTCTTTCATCGACTTGCCCATTTAGCCCCTGCCATGGTTATTTATTTAACCGCCACTTTATTACCCCAACTGCAAACGCTGTTACTTCGACTTTCCATGACTTACATGATACTCGTAGTACTCTCCGTTCTCTTTGCTATTATTGACACTGCTAATACAGTTTATAAACAATCCGAAAATAATCGAACAAAACCGATTAAAGGCTATCTGCAATTAGTCAAAACCTTACTCGGTATTCTGACCGCTATATTTGTTTTCTCTACTTTAATGAACAAATCCCCTTGGGGTATCCTAAGTGGTATCGGGGCGATGAGTGCTATATTATTACTCGTTTTTAAAGACGCACTCATGGGGCTTGTGGCTGGCTTTCAGTTAACAGCCAACAAGATGGTCAAATTAGGAGATTGGATTGAAATCCCTAAATACGGTGCCGACGGAGATGTAATTGAAATAAACTTAACTACAGTTAAAGTTCAGAATTGGGACAAAACTATTTCCACTGTTCCTGTTACTGCCTTGATCAATCACTCTTTTAAAAATTGGAAGGGTATGAGTGAGTCAGGTGGACGACGCATTAAACGCAGCATTTATATTGATATGAATAGTATCTCCTTTCTCAGCCCAAAACTAAAAGAAAAACTAAGCCAAATTTCTTTGCTACATGACTACATGAACTCAAAAGAAACGGAAGTTCAAAGTTTTAACCAACAAAATAAAGTCAATGCTTCTTCCCCCATCAACGGACGAAACTTAACTAACATCGGCACCTTCCGTGCCTACATTATTGCTTACCTAACACAACACCCTCAAATTCACTCTAAAATGACTTTTTTAGTCCGCCAGTTGCAATCCACAGACAAAGGATTACCCATTGAGATTTATGTTTTTAGTAAAGACCAGAACTGGGTCAACTACGAGGGGATTCAAGGAGACATTTTTGACCATTTAATTTCTGCTCTTCCCGAATTTAACTTACGCGTTTACCAACAACCCTCTGGCTATGATTTTCAGGGACAGTTTAGAGGGTAAAAGACCCAAAGTGAGAGAAAAGCTATTTATTATATGAAATTCATTATTTTTATTTGTGTCTTTACAAGCTCTCTTTTGGCCTCTCAAAAAGAGGAACCCAAAGCCAAAGCAGAAAGTATTTACCCTCTGGTGATCGACTCACTTTTAGAAGCAAACCTCCCCTACTCTTATCAAGCAAAGGTCACGGAGTCCGATTCTAAAAGCTCTACCCTTTACTTTGATTTTTTCTATTGGAAAAAAGAAAAACAATTTGGGCTTCGTTATCAATCATCAGGTGTCACGCCAAACAAACACATCTGGTATTTTAAAAAAAGTAAAGAAACATGGACACTTGACTCCGCAGGAGGAAGAATAAGAAAGATTGCAAACCACAAGAAATTAGAATCCGTTAATGGCAGTCAAGTTAATTACTGGTTGGTTTACCCTTACTTTCTCTTACACAAAGATTACCATTTAATACGGGATACCCTGCTCAGTGCAGAAACCCGACAAGTATTTGTCAAAACAAAAATGCCCTTTCCCTATTACAAGGTTTACTTTGAGTTTCATCCTCAAACACTTTTATTACAAAAAATAGACTTACATACCTACAATCGCTCTCTCACCAAGTCCTTGATTTTCCATCGGAAACTCGTGAAAGAGAAGTCTGTACTTTCTCACATCACTCTCATTAATTATAGAGATGGATCCAAAGCAAAATTCACCTTTTCAGATCAGCAAAAAATCACTCAACTTCCCCCAGGCTTCTTTCCCCTACCAAAATAGGAAAGGGCCAAAACCCTTTAAAAAGCAAGGCTAAAGCTTAATCCAACTCACCTGATAAGGAGCAAGTACCCAATCCGCTTCACCTCTTTTATCCGTTTCACTCAAAACATCTTTCCCATTAAGGAGAGAGGGATAAACCGTTTCCACTTGAATCACTTGTTCCGTATCTGTCACATTATGTACTGCAAGTACGGTTTCGCCTGTTTTTTTATTCATCCGTTTATTAACAAATAGTTGTTTTCCCCAATCTAATACTTCTTGTTCTGCATTGGGATGAAAGGCTGTCAAAGACTTTCGTATTTCGATACAAGTCAAATACTTCTTTAAAACCTGAGCTCTCAATGAGTCTTTATCATCTAATTCTTTTTTAAGAAGCGAGTAATCCAATTTCTTTCGGTTGATGGATCGGGGAGCCCCTGTTTCCTTTACCCCCTCATAATCATTACGAGAGCCAATGAGACTGTGAATATAAATTCCGGGAATCCCAATAAAACTCAAGGGAATCAATTGACTCAACAAAAAACGATCCACTAATACAGAAACATCGAGAGAACCCTTGGGGTTATTAATCGCATCAAAGTAGGTGACGTTAAGTTCATAAGGACTCACGGAACCATCAGGGTTTACCTTTTCATTGACGGCTCCCCCATGCTTTCGAGCTAAATCCACTAACATTTGTCGTTCTTCATTTGACAAAATACCTTCCGTAGGACGTACTCCAATGCCATCATGAGTTGCTGTAATATTAAGGTAAGTAGCATCATCCCCAATTTTTTCGATGGTTTGAGCCCATTGGGTCAATTTATCAGCCTGTCCAGTCGTCAAGGAAAAAAGGATAAGGGGAGGGAGTGAAAAGTTATAAATAATCTGAGCTTCATCCCCTTTGTTTCCAAAGTAAGAGATGTTTTCTTTATGAGGAACATTGGTTTCAGAAAGCAATATGGTATCGGGAGACACCTCATTGATTACATCTCTAATTAGCTTAATCACCTCGTGGGTTTGAGGTAAATGACTACAATTCGTCCCCAATTCTTTCCACAAAAATGGAATCGCATCCAAACGAATCATCTTAGCCCCCTGTTGGGCATAAAATAAGAGTACGTCAATTATTTCAATCAATACATAGGGGTTTTTAAAATTCAAATCCACTTGATCCCGACTAAAAGTTGTCCAAAACCACTTAGGCCCATCAACGGTTTCAAATTCATGCAACAAGGGTAAATTCCGTGGACGTGTCACCAAAGAGGTGTCCGTCTTAGGGTCTAGAGTAATAATAAAATCCTTAAACGCCTCGTTGCCCTTACATTGCTCTTGCATATAATCAGAAGAGCAAGAAACATGATTAATCACCCCATCAAAAACTAGCTTATAATTCTGACTCAATTGACTAACATCTTCCCAGCTACCTAAGTTAGAATCTACTTGGCGGTAATCCACCACAGAAAAGCCATCATCCGAAGTATAAGGGTAAAAGGGGAGAAGGTGTAAAAAAGAAAGTTTATCCCCCACATATTCGCCCAAAAAATCATTCAACACATTGAGGGGGGTTCTTCCTGCTTCTTTAAAGGTGTCGCCATAGGTTATCGCAAACACATCTTTTTCTGTCCACTTCTCTTTTTGAGAAGCCTTTATCACAGGCCTTGCCTCTAACTTTTTTTCTAGTTCTTCAAAGGCAAATCGCCCTTTTTCTGTTCCGTATAAAAAGACAAGTCGTTTTAGAATTTGCTCTTTCTTTTCTATTTTTGCCATAAATTACTTCCTAAAAACCTTTTTTTTAGACCACCCTATAACGGTGTTTAAAACTGAATAATGTATGGGTAGTATATGTATTTAGCCCCATGAGAACAACCAATTTATAGAAAAGCCATTCTGTGCTTTAAATAAAATTTTTAGGTTTGTATTATTAAGTCTATGAGTTATAAAGTTCTTTTTATCTGTGCGGGTAATATCTGTCGTTCTCCTCTTGCTGAAGGCATCTTTAAACAAAAATGCAAAGAAGCAGGGCTTGAAAGTAAATTTGAAATTGATTCTGCAGGTATGGGGGCTTGGCATGTAGGAGATGCTGCGGATCACCGTTCCCAAGAAGTTGCCATAGAACATGGCTTTAAACTGGAAGGAAAGTCTCGCCAATTTAAAATGAATGACTTCAAAGATTTTGACCTCATTTTGGCGATGGATCAATCTAACATGCAAGACTTAAAACAGCTGGCAAACAAAGAACATCTAAGTAAATTAAAATTAATGCGTGCCTATGATGAAACCCAAGAAAACGATGTCCCCGACCCTTATTTTGGACGTGGAGATGGTTTTAAAAACGTTTATCATATGCTAGATATTTGTTGTACCCGTCTATTTCAAGACCTCCAAAAGAAAGTTTCTTAATATGAATTCTTCCCCTAGCACAAGCCTTCCTCTCACTAAAGAATCGCCTTTTAATATCACGGACTTAATCGTGGGTCGCATTCCGTTTTTAGTCTGTGCCCCTTATTTTCACGATTCTCTCCATGGGTTAGATCAAGTTCAATTTGTCGATGGCCCTCCCTCTAAACTCAATGAATTGCTTTATACGGGGAAGATTGACTGCGCGCCTTCTTCTTGCATTGAATACCCAAGAAATGCAGAAAACTATTACATCGTCCCTGGCATATCCACAGGGGGAAGAAGCCAAATCAAGTCGGTTTTATTCTTATCACAAGTGCCTTGGGAAGAGCTATCAAACAAAAACATCATGCTTTCCAATTCTTCTAGCACATCCAATATTCTCTTTCAAATTCTCTGTCAAAGAAAGTACAAAGTAGACCCCATACTCAATAATGAGGAAGAAGCCGTTGGCAGATTAGCCATAGGGAATGACGCTTTAAAGCAATCCTTTCAGGGAGGGTGGAAATACTGCTATGATCTTGCCGAAGAATGGTACAAATGGCAAGGGCTCCCCTTTTGTTTTGGACTCTGGATTGTCCGAAAAGAGGCTGTCGAAAAAAAAACCACCGTACTCAAAAACTTTCTCACCCATTTAGAAGCCTCCACACAAAGTTTTTTAGAACACCCAAATGATGCCATTACCAAATGGACTAAAGAGTTTCCTTTAGACTTACCAGAAGCGCTTAAACGTTCTTTTTTTGAAAGTGCCGATTATCAATTAACTCAGCGACACATCAAATCCCTCTTGTTATTCTTTCAATTAGCAAGTGATCATGGTTACTGCCAACCCTGTGACCATCTTAACTTTTTACCCGATCTGACGGAGCTTTAGTCCGTACTGGAATTTGGTGAAAAAGACTCACTTGATTCCTTCCACTGTCTTTTGAATAGTACATGGCCTGATCCGCTTTTTCAATTAAATCCATTTTAACCTGACTGTCCTCAGGGTAAGTCGCACTTCCAATACTCACAGTCACCGTTAAATTCTTTCCTTCATGTTCTATCACCGCCTCTTCAATTGCTTGTCTAATTCTTTCCGCTAAGGCTTCTGCTTCTTCGGCGGTCGATTTAATCAATACCACCACAAACTCCTCTCCTCCATACCGTGCACATATATCCGTCGTTCTAATTTCACGTTTTAAAACAGCCGCTACAATTTTTAAAACCGTATCTCCTAGGGTATGACCATAAGTATCATTAAAGTTTTTAAAGTGATCGATATCCATCAATAACAAAGTCGCATGGTCTCCATACCTTTTAGCCCTTGTTAACTCGATGCTTAAAAAATCTTGAAATTTACGATGATTGGGTATTTGAGTGAGTCCATCAATGGTCGCCATCTTTTCTAACTCAGCATAAGTCTGGGCTTTTGATATACCATTAGAAAAAGTGGACAACAACGACTTCAACTTCTCTGCTTCTTTGGTTCCTATATAACCCTGATGATGAGATTCTATCCCCACACAACCCAGCACTTTATTTTTATCGTCATAAAGTGGGGCGAGTAAAACTTCCTTTGGTTGAGATGACTCTGCTTTTTCAAAGCGACAAGCCTCCTTGTTCTTGTCAAAATTTTTAATCATCAACACCTTACCCGATGTTAAAGCATGAGCGTAAACTGAATATTTATTATCTAGGGAAAACAACTTTCCTTCTTCTCCCTCATCGCCTCCCACCACTCCCCAAACCTTACCCTGCTTAGTGCTTGGCTCACAAAGGCAAATCACTACAGAGTGACGAGAGAACTCTTCTCCTAGGGTTTTCTTTAATAGCTGAAGTACTTCATTTACCTTTAAGACCTGATTTAATTTATCAGAAACTTTATAAAGGCCGTCCACCCATTGCGCTTGTTCCTTTACCTGTTGATTGAGTACGACATTGGATAACATGGCAGAGGCTATCTTTGAGAACCTTTCTAACAGCTCCTTATGCTCATCTGAAAAGGCTCTCAAACCATCGGAATCAACCACTAATAAGCCCATCACCTCACTATCTGACTCCCTTTTTATGG
>CAZLBO010000016.1:11974-15431 GCA_964557725.1 uncultured Bifidobacteriales bacterium
GTCATCAGTGAATTAGTTAGTTCCCCTTCTCGATAATATTCTAAATGGTCGGTATAGGAACTTAAATTACCAGAAATAAATCCACTCTTTTTATCTATCGATTTACCGATTAAACCTTTACCAGGGTAGACAATAGCATCACTTATCATATAAGAACTTGATGTATGGACACTGGATAGCCGATAACACTTTCCCTCATCACTTTTTAAAAAACCCAAGGCACTTCTCGCTTTAAAGTTTCTCTTTACAAAAAACAAAACCAACTCAAGCACCTCACTCATTTGGCTTTCGCCTGCCTTTTTATGGGGGTCTTCGTAGTGACGGGCAAACAAATCAGAATCAAAATCAACCTCTTTACTTTGAAAAGAGGAAGCAGAGCTTTCTGATTCAACCGATTCAACAGGCTCAGCAGGCAAAACAGGAGTGGGCATTAATGCTTCGACCTTATCAAACCCCCTATGTGACCACAACATGGCAAAGGTCATTAAACCCGTGACGGGTAATACCCAAAAAGGAAGTTGAATCGCCTCCCACAAAACATAAGAATGAAAAGCAGCGAAAGAGTAGGTATCATTTATCCAAATTAAACTCAATACAAAAGAGAAGCCTATTAGAACTCCTCCTAAATGACCCATGCGAGAAGAACTCCCCATCAACAAAACCGTCATCAATAGAATCAAAAGGTTCCATTGAAAATGAGCCCCTCCCATCAACTGCACAAGCCCAAGGGAAGCAAAAAGAAAGGGAATCATATACAATCGTGATTCATAAATAAACAACGATTTTTTAACAAGCATTAACACAAAATGCCCTGCGATAAGGCCTCCTATAGCCCCTAGCAAAGCGAGTTCATAAGAATCAAAAGTAAAAGCAGGGACTTGCGTGAGCAAAAGGCATCCCAATGAAATTAAAATCAATTCCAGAATAAGGAGAAAAAGGGTTTTTAGCATTTTATTTTCCAAAGCACGAGGTGACTACACAGCACATTTTACCCCATTTCAAAGGAAAATGCACGCCTTGACCTTCTAAAAAAAAGGCCGTCAATGGAAAATTTAAAACCCTAGAGGTATTGAGAAAGCTTGGCCTTCTTTTTAACCTCTTCCACTAATTTTTTGAGATCCGCTCGTTTGTCTTTATGCACAACTAAAGTCACCCCATCATGCTGTACAATCAACAAATCCTTTACTCCATAAGTAGCGATGAGCCCCTTATCTGCAAAGGCCGTGATATTTTTAGTTTCTAAATGAACGGACTCTCCCAAAAAGATATTTTGGTCTTTATCTGTCTTATTCCGTCGATCCAAGGCTGTCCAAGAGCCAATATCATCCCATTGATAATCGGGAACCACCATGGCAATTTCAGGGGCATTCTCCATAATTCCGTAATCAATGGATTCTCCTGCAAAAAGCTTATAAGTGGCTTTTAGTTTTCTCGAAAAACTGGGGGATTGAGGGTTCATGGCTCCTTGTTTTTCAAAGGCCTTATAGATATCAGGTTGATATTCTGCAAAAAGCTTCCATAGATAAGAGACATTCCAAGCAAACATTCCACTGTTCCAGTAATATTTTTTGGATTGGTGATACTTTTTCGCCTGAGATAATTTGGGCTTTTCATGGAATTTCTTAACTCTATGACAGCTCAAACCGTTAATTTCCCCCAATGATTTATCCGTCTCCACATAGCCATATCCCACCTCTGGACGGGTGGTTGAAATGCCAAAAGTCACCAAGGTTTCACTTTTTGAAGCCAACTGTGCAGCGGCTTTAATGGATTTGATAAAGGCAGGAGTCGGGCTTATCGCATGATCTGCCGTTAATACCACCATCACTCCTTTGGGGTCTATTTGAGCGATTAATTGACTGGCTAAAGCAATAGCCGGCGCGGTGTTCTTGCCTTCTGGCTCACCAATCAAAATAATATCCTTCCGCTTTCCCACTAACTTAGCAATGGGCTTCACTAAATTTTGACTGACAATAATATGGGTAGGCGCCTTGGTCTTTAACTTTTTAATATGCGCCAAGGTGTCTTCGAGCATGGTTTTATTGGTCACCAAGGGAAGCAGTTGTTTCGGGTGTTTTTTATTACTAAACGGCCAAAATCGTTCGCCTTTTCCACCTGCCAAAATAACGGGAAATATCATTCTTCACTCCAATGTCTGTAAATAATATTCAGTATAGGTTTTTTAGCCTCTATTTCTAATAAAAAAACAACAAGATTAATTTGAAAGGAAATTCCCCCATAAAAATGTATACTTGATTGTTTTGGAGTCATTTCAGTTATATGAAAAAAACGAAGTTCACTAGCACTCTACAAAAAGAGAACAAGCAATATGTGGATCTTCACATGCACTCCACCCATTCTGATGGGGATTATAAAGTTCATGAACTCATTGATACTTGTGTAAAAAAAGGCATGACAGCCATGTCTATTACGGATCATGACAACATTGAAGCTTACAATGAGGGAAAAGCCTATGCGGAAGAGCTCAATATCGAGTTTGTCCCTGGGGTGGAAATCAGTACCTTTTATGAAAACACTGAAATACATATGCTTGGGTATTACTATTCTCCCAACCACTTAGTCTTTAACCAAAGCCTTTTGGAAATTCAGGAAAAAAGAGTGGTTCGAGTTCGGAATATTGTAAAAAAATTAAATGCCCACGGAATTGAAATCCGCTTTGAACGCGTGCAAGAAAAAGCCAAAGGCAAAAGTATTGGCCGTCCGCATATTGCTGCGGTCATGCTCGAAGAAGAATATATTAACAATATTGGACAAGCCTTTGAGAAGTACTTGTGCAAGGATTTTGTCAAAGAATTTGAAGGAGATAAACTCACTCCTGCAGAAGCTATTTCCCTGATTAATCAAGCAGGGGGAGTCAGCGTCTTAGCCCACCCCTTCCGCACCGAACGAGATGATTTAATTGAAGGAATGGTGGAAGCTGGTTTACAAGGGATTGAAACCTATTGCAATGGACTCAGCGCCTCTCATACCCAAAAGTATAAGGACTACGCAAAAAAATACAACTTAGTCAAATGCGGAGGAGCCGATTTTCACTCAGACAAATATGGCAGCCGAAATGGTTTAGGTAGCATTAAAGTCCCTTATTCCTCACTAGAACAGCTCAAAGAATTACACAAAAATAAATGTTGTACCTAGACTTAATGGAGCCATTTTGAACTGGATTGACATCACCTTATTAGTTCTCTTTTGTTACTTCTTTATCATGGGAATCAAAACAGGCTTTATTAAAAGTATTTTCAGTTATCTGTCTATTATTTCGGGAATCACAGTCTCCTTATATTACCATCCAACCGTTAAGGCTTTATTAGACAATGCTCAAATTCAATTAGCGGATTATTTAAAAAGTCTATTAAGCTTTGTGATTCTCTTTGTCTTCACTTTTGTAATTGTTCAACTATTGGGGTGGTTTCTCAAAAAAATAATTGCCCCCACTCCC
>CAZLBO010000017.1:0-15317 GCA_964557725.1 uncultured Bifidobacteriales bacterium
ATTGTGGGCTATATTTTGGCTGGAGTGGTTTTAGGCCCTCAGTCTTTAGGTTTAATCCCCGATGTACAGATGTTTGAACTTCTAGGGCGACTGGGCTTGATGTTTTTGCTTTTTTACATCGGCTCGGAAGTGGACATTAAGCAGTTACTTTCTAGTTGGCGTGTGTCTGTTTTGGGGTGTGTGCTTCATGTGATTGCGAATGTAGGAGTATGTATTGTTTTGGGTTGGGTGTTAGGGTGGTCATTAAACCAAATGGTTTTTATTGGCTTTATCACTAGTCTAAGTAGCACCGCAGTAGTACTTAAAATACTGGAAGATACAGAGGCCTTGGAATCTGATATTGGAAAGAATTGTGTGGGGATTCTTATCGTACAAGATTTTACAGTGGTTCCTATGCTAATTATTCTGGGGCTACTTGGAGGGACAGGAGAAGGAGGCGGTCTCCTCATTGGTCGACAATTAATTGGTGTCATATTGATGGCTGTCGTTGTGTACTATCTTGTTTGGAAAAAAAGTTTTCGCTTGCCTCTGTGGTTTATTGAAAAGAACCAGGATTTCAAGGTTCTTACGGGGCTTTTATTTTGCTTAGGTGCGGCGTTAGTCTCAGGTATACTCGGACTTTCTACAGAGTTAGGAGCCTTTGTTGCAGGTCTTATTGTGGGGGGAAGTCGACAGGGTAAGTCTATTAGGGAATACATTCACCCCTTTAAAATATTTTTTGTTTGCCTCTTTTTTGTTTCTATCGGGTTATTATTTGACCTTCGGTTCTTCCGACAGAATATAGGGACGATTCTTTTATTAGTGCTGTTGGTTTTGGTTTTGAATTCAGTAATTCACGCTTCTATTTTAAAATTGTTAGGGGTAGATCGTTACACAGCTTTTTTAACAGGAACTATGTTGTCACAAATTGGTGAATTCTCGTTTTTATTAGCAGCGGTGGCTATTGAGAAGCATATTATTGCTGATTATGGCTTCCATATGACAATTTCAGTAATCGTTTGCACACTCTTTTTGACTCCCTTGTGGTTACAGATCAATCGAAGGGTTTTGAAATACAGTACGGGGAGCGGGGGAACTCTTGAGTTTGAGGCAATTAAGCGAGGAGATAATCCTTTGGGGAGCCCAGGTTCTTTTTAAATTGTAGAGAGTTAAATTGAGGAGGGTTATAGGATGGAAAATAAAGGCATAAGGTGGGAGCAACGGCTTTCAAATTATCAAAAGGCTCTTAATAAATTAACAGAATCGATTGATTATATAAAGAAAAATATTTTAAAGGGAGAGGGCTTTACTGAAATAAGGGAAGCGAGTCCAATCTTGAATGACATCATAAAACAGGGGCTTATCCAAAGTTTTGAATTTACTCATGAATTGGCTTGGAATGTGATGAAGGATTATATTGTCTATCAGGGAAAGAGTGAAATTAGGGGTTCAAGGGATGCGACAAGAGAGGCATTTGCCATTGAATTAATAAAAGAAGGGGAAGTGTGGATGGATATGATCGGTAGCCGTAACAAAACTTCACATACATATCATGAAGAAACAGCGAATGAAATTTTTTTTAAAATAATTAAAAAATACCATTTAGCATTTAGAGAATTTTTAAGTGTAATGGAAACAATTAAAAGAGTAGAAAGTAATTAATGAGTCCTTTTGGCTTAAAAAACAAGAATATTGACGGGATTAATGGCGTTTTTAAACAACACCCTGAAATTGAAAAGGCAATTATTTATGGTTCTCGTGCCAATGGAAGTTATCGTAATGGCTCAGATATTGACCTCACTTTAACGGGAGAAGGCTTAAATCTAACGAAGCTGTTTAAAATTGAAAATGAACTTGATGACCTGTTATTGCCCTACAAAATAGACCTTTCTTTGCTCCATGAAATTAAGAACTCTGATTTACTTAAGGAAATAGAAACAGCTGGTGTTCTTTTTTACAGTAAGACTAAATTTTGAATAAGGAGACCCAGGAGTTTGACTATATCCTCCAAAATGGAGAGTCGTACCTTGTTGAATTTAAAGAGCGAGTTAATCATTCACTTTCGAGAGAGATAACCGCTTTTGCAAATGCATCTGGCGGTAAGATTTATCTTGGTGTAAATGACAAAAGTCAAGTCATTGGAATCAAGGTCAATAATAGAATAAAATCGCAGATTCAAGACATTGCAAACAATTGCCAGCCAGCTGTGAATATTGTGATCAATGAGTATAAAGACATCCTCATCATTGAAGTGCCAGAAGGAAGGGACAAGCCGTATCAATGTTCAGAGGGCTTTTTTATTCGTATGGGGGCTAATGCTCAAAAGATGGATAGAAATAGAATTGTTGACTTCTTACAGGCAGAAGGACAACTCCGTTTTGAAGAACAAATACATAAAAAATATGATATTACAAAAGATTTTCTACCTCAAAAATTAAAAGCTTATCTTGCACTTGCAGGAATAACATCAACCCTTGACGATGAATCAATACTTATAAATCTTGGTGTTGCAGAGAAAATTGATGGTCAGTTGAGAATGAATAATGCTGGTGTATTATTTTTTTCAGAGTCAATCCTTCTTCTATGTGAGCAAGCTACGATTACTTGCGGTGTGTTCGATGGAGTAGAACGTATAGACGTTTTAAATCGAAAAGATTACACGATGGATATTGTTAGTAATATCAATAATGCCCTTCATTTTATTAAACAAGAACTTAGGGTGAAATATGAAATGACAGGAACAGCTCGTAGACGTGAAGTTTATGAACTTCCACTTGATGTAATACGAGAGGCTGTTGTAAATGCTGTTGTTCATCGGGATTATTTTCTTTCTGGTTCTCATGTGAGCATAGAAATATTTGATAATCGGATAGAAATATCAAATCCTGGAGGTTTACCCAAGGGTTTGTCAAAGGACGATTTTGGTATAAAAGCAGTGCGTAGAAATCAATTGATTGCATCACTATTACATCGTATTGATTTTGTTGAAAATATGGGAACAGGTATAGGGAAAATCAAAAAACTGTTAAAAATGGCAAAGGCACCTGCACCTCGTTTCGAGTTCGGGGGATTTTACACAATTATTTTTACAAGAACAGAAAATAAAGGAAGAACAGTGCAAGGGATTAATCTGCTGAAAGAGATAGGTGCGACTGTGGGAGAAACTGTGGGAGAAACTGTGGGAGAAACTGTGGGAGAAACTGTGGAGAAAATTCTTACCGCTATAAAAAATAACTCGGCGATTACTCGAAAGAGCTTAAGTGAGATAACAGGGTTGTCCATTAGAGGAGTAGAATGGAACCTTGCGCAACTTAAAGAGAAAAACAAAATTAAACGCATAGGCCCTACCAAAGGAGGGCATTGGGCAATAATCAATGAAAATGAATGAAGAATAAAACTTTAAATTTTAAAACTTCACGGAGCTTAGTATATTAATCTCATGCTAAAGATAACGGACTTAAAATTTGTTGATACGAAAAAAATCGTAAGTTACTTACTTCCCTTCTGTTTTGCATTAGGGCTTATTTTTTGGGGATGCGCAAAGGAGAAGCTTATCGCATTTATCCCTCTCCCTGATAGTAGTAATGCTTTACCTGTTGTTTTTGTAGAAGATGTGGACAGCCTTGTTTATGAAGTGAGTGAAGTACTGACGAAAGAGGGAAGTGGTGCAAAAGAGTCCGAAAATACTAGTCAGGTTCTCTTAAAATATAAGGGTGACTCTCTTGGAGGAAGCAAAACTTTTTGGTTGATTGATTTTAAAATGAGAGAAAATAAAGGCGGAGAGGTGAAATTTAAAGAATCTCTGGCAGTCCATTTTGAGAAGGAAGAAAACCCCTCTAGTGAAAAGAATTTGAGCCCCATTTTATTTTATGGTAAAACGACTTATTCAAAGAATATGGTTAACTCATTAGCAAAATCAATTTTAAATAGAAGTTATAAAACCATATTACAGGGTGATTTTGTTTTGGAAAAAACCTTATTAAAAAAGGATACTATTTTGCATAATGGGGCTAATCAAGAGGCCTGGGTGCTTGAGGCAAAACTTAAATATAAAGATCAAATTAAAATGACCAGTACCTATTGGTATGGAACTGCTGGTTTACTCAAAGGAGTTCAAACTTGGCCTTCTTTTGAATCACGAAATGTAAAAGGAAAGAAGACAGGCACATTTAAAATGGTGCGAAGTCTTCTTCTCCAATCACCCTAGGTAAAATATGAGAATATTAGTTGATGCAGATGCTTGTCCCAGAACCATTAAAGACTTATTGTACAAAACCTCTGAACGGTTGGATTTAGAGTTAATACTTGTGGCTAATCAGTTTATGCGGACGCCACCTTCAGATAAGATTAAATGTATTGTCGTTGCAGAAGGGGCTGATGTGGCTGATGATAATATTGTATAAATAATGTAAAAAGATGATTTAGTGATTTCTGCGGATATTCCTTTAGCAGATAGAGTGGTAAAAAAGGGCGGGGTGGTGCTAGACCCTAGAGGGCAGTTTTTGACAGAAGAGACGGTAGGAGAACGGTTAGCTGTGCGTAATTTACTAGAAGAAATGCGATCAGGGGGAATGGAAACAGGAGGCCCTCCTTCTTATGGCCCCAAAGATAAAGAGAAATTTGCGAAGGAATTGGATAGATTCTTAGCGCGTGCTCTACGAAAGTAAAACCCTTTTATTCTATTTTAGCGGGGTTTTGAGAATTTAATTTCATGATCAATTCCATGTAATTGGATAATATTTCTTTTGATCTGATAATGCAGAAACTTGTAATACAGGGCACCATGTTCTAAATCTGATTTTTTGATTTTTAAATTATGAATATTGGAAAAGGATTGATAGCGTTTAACCATTCCTGTAGGTGAAAATATGATGATTAGATTTGCTGGCAAATACTGTTTGAACTTTTTGGTGACTTGACTGTTATCAACTCCTGTTTTGTGAGCTTCAGCAAAGAGGTCAACATAGGAAAATTCTCTTTTGTATTGAGCAGTGTCTTCCTTACTTGATTTTTGCGCAACCCATTTGATCTTCTTTTTAAGACGCCATTTTTTAGGGGGTTGATAGGATAAAAAATCATCTGAACTACCAAAGGAAATGAGACTGACTTCATCTACAAAGCTTTTCAAGTCTTTTTTGTCGATACTTTTTCCATCGGCAACAAAAGAGTAGATTCCCCCTTGATTTTCTTTGGCCTCTCCATAGAGTTGAGAAAATTTTTGATGTTTTGAGTCGAGCTTGAGTAGCTTTTGATCCACACGTGCAAGGGAATCAGCAAATTTGTCTACGACGACTTCTAACTTATTTCTTCCAGAAGTTAATTTAGTGGTTTTCACCTTTTTACTTTTTTTGCGAAGAGCTTTTTTACTTTTTTTGTCTAGGTTTACTTTTGCTGATTTTTGTCCTATGGCACTAGCTAGTTTCTCTTGGAATGCATCCCGTTTAGCCTTTCCTTCTGCTATGCGCTCGGCCTCCTTTTTCGCTTCGATGACTGTTTTTCTTAATTCATTTTGCAAGGCGAGCCATTGTCTTCTTTTATGAAGAACGGCATTCAGGTTTTGCCTTGTTAGAGGTTCAAGAAAGGCTTTTATTTTAAGTTCTGCTTTGGCCGTAAAAAGAATACCCTTATTTTGTGCCATGGTTTTAACCGTTGAAAAAATTCGTTTGGCAGAAATTGCTTGAGATAATTTGTTTAATTGAAGAAGGGGAAGATTCATGTTTGAATCGAGTCTAATTAATTTTTGAGTGGTGCGTTTAGGGTTATAGCGAATTCCCTTGGAATACATTTGAAAAACCCGTTTACATTTTTGGAAGACCTTTTCGTTTCGATTGTAGTGAAAATCATTAAATCGAATTTTGACGGCTTCCGATAAGAGGTGGCGAGCAAAAAAGAACATCCAATCCGTTTCAAATTTTTCGAATTGAAAATGAGTACTTTTTATTTTTTGTAAGAGTTCTTCTTTCTTTTCGAGGCGAGAGGCTTCTCCTTTTTGCAGGTATTTGAGTACCTTTAACTTTTGTTCTTCCGTTGCTGTAGGTACTTGAGAAAAAACGTCTTGTTGAATTCCTTTGGTCGTTAAGTGGGGGAGAAGTTTTTCAAGTGATTTTTTATAGCTAATGACTTCAGTATCACGGTTCTTTAGGGCTTGAATGTCTGAAGTCGTAATTTTCTTGACCCCTTGATTAGGGTTGGAGTAAAACTTCTGTTTACTTTTTTTTAAGATTTTTTGATAGGATTTAAGTGTTTTGTTCCATTTTTTGATAGGATGATTTTTTTCGTAGCCTTTAAGATGCTTTTTAACCGTTTTTTTGAGAGAAGGACTTCCTGCTTCAGAGTGGATAAAGAAGAGAAAGAGAATAAAAATGTGGGCAATAATTCGGGGGTTTGTCACAATATTCCTTTATGCAGCCAAGTTTTAAATGGGTTAATGTTTTAATTATTTATTAAGATCATATCCCGTTTATATAGAAAATGATAGATAAAGTAACATTTACAGAATAAAGAATTTGTGCTAAGATTGACAAGAATATTGAGAGGGAGAAATAAATGAGCATAGATACAGAAATACAGGTAAAAAAAGGAAAGTGTTGGACTTTTTCTAGTCAAGACTCCTTTGAACAGCATCGAGAAAAGATAAGTGAACTATTGGGCAATTTTTTAAAGAATTGGAAAAGTAAGAATCACCCTCAGGTTAGAGGAAGCTGGACAATGGTTGAAGACCATTTCTTGGTAATTGTAGGGGATGATGGAGTCGAGCCTATCTCAGGGTGTAATATGGATGCTCTTCAGCGTTTTGTTATTAAAATGGGAGAACAATTAGGAATTGACTTTAGAGATCGCTCTTTGTTTTATAAAGATGGAGAAGGCAAAGTTCATGGGGTTTCTCGTGGTGATTTTAAAGCAAAGATTAAAGAAGGAGAGATCAAGGAAAGTACTTCTGTTTTTAATACGATTCATACGAGAATAGAAGATTTATTTACACAGGGCTTTGAAGTTCCCTTAAAGGATTGTTGGCACTATTCTCTTTATAAAGCAGTCGCTTAAACTTTTCGGTTAGGACTTCCTAAAGTGGAGAGAGCAACAAGTTCGCCATTTTCTTCAGAGCTAGGGCAGACATCACTGTCCTTTTTGACACAAGGTCCACAAGACACGTCTAATTTGGCATGGGTTTCATCGTCTCCACATGAACCTGCCAATTTCTTTCCCGAAATAAGGAAGCCTATTCCCATGCCTCCCATGCAGAGACCAAAAAAACAAATGCTTGCAACGATTAATTCCATACTCACAGTATAGCAAATCTTTTAGAAATTCGCTAACTTGAAAACCATGAGTCAAATAAACCCACCCATTGAAGCCTCCTGGAAGCTTGTGTTAGCAGAAGAGTTTAAGAAAAGCTACTTCAAAGAACTTAAACAGTTTTTAGTTCAAGAAAAAGAAAAAAAAGAAATAATATATCCATCAGAAAAATTGATATTTAATGCATTTAATCGGTGCCATTTTGGAGACTTAAAGCTAGTTATTATTGGTCAAGATCCTTATCATGGAGTAGGGCAGGCTCATGGGTTGTGCTTTTCTGTTCCGGAAAAGATAAAGCCTCCTCCTAGCCTAATGAATATTTTTAAGGAAATTAATAGGGATTGTCAATTGCCTATTTCGAGTACTGGGAATTTAGAAGAATGGGCAAATCAAGGTGTTTTATTATTGAACACAAGTTTAACTGTTAGAGCGGGGCAGCCAGCTTCGCACTCTAATAAGGGTTGGGAGATCTTTACAGATAAGGTGATTCAAACAATTAGCGAACAAAAGAAGAACATCGTTTTTCTACTTTGGGGGAAGCATGCTCAAAAAAAAAGGGAGTTAATAGATGGAACTCGACATTGTATTTTAATGGCGACACATCCCTCTCCTTTTTCTGCCTATAGAGGCTTTTTAGGCTGTGGTCACTTTTCACAGGCAAATCACTATTTATCGCAACATGGAATTTCAACAATAAACTGGGCTTTGAAAGCTAAATAAAGAGGAATAAAGTGGATGTTTAGAGTATTTTTGTTTTTAGTTGGAATCATCAGCTTACTTTTAGGGTTACTGGGAATTTTATTGCCAGGGCTCCCCACGACTCCATTTCTATTACTCTCAGCGGCTTGTTTTATGCGTTCTTCAGAAAGGGCTTATAACATGATGTTACAAAACAAGATTACAGGTCCTTTTATTCGAGATTATCGAGAAAAGAAAGCAATCCCTTTAAAATCAAAAATTATAGGAGTGGCTTTACTTTGGTTATCGATTGGTTTTACAGTGCTTTTTGTTCTTCCCATGATGTGGGTAAAATTGTTATTGGTGGTCATCGCTGTGTTGGTGACGTTGTTTATTTTAAAAATAAAAACATTAACTGCTGATAGTTAATTGAAGCTTTTAAGAACCCGTTTAGCTCCCACTCCTAGTGGTTATTTACATGTGGGAAATGCTTGGTCATTTGTTTTGACATGGCTGATTGCGAAAAAAAAAGGAGCGACGATTGAATTGCGCATTGATGATATGGATTCTCTTCGTATGCGTAGAGAATATGTAGAGGATATATTTGAAAGCTTGGCGTGGCTTGGGATTAAAACAGAGAGTGGGCCTCAGTCTGTAGATGATTTTTTTGAAAGCTATTCTCAAGTAAAGAAAGTAAAACAGTATGAGTTTGCTTTAGAACAATTACGGCAAAGTGGGAGTGTTTATGCTTGTATTTGTAGTCGTTCTGAAATTAAGAAATGGCGAGAAGAATTAGAAAAAGGAAAGAAAGAGGGAAAAGAGGGGAGTTGCCCAAGAGATTGCTTTGAAGAAGGGTTGAAAGGGGAGGATACTTCCTATAACTTAATCTTTCATATTGCTTCTTCTTTGAAAAGAAATGATTTTGACTGGTTGCGGAGTCAATTGCTCATTCATTCGGCAGATTGCATCTCGCTTCGTGACTTTATCGTAAAAAAAAAGGGCGGAGAGGCTGCTTATCAACTGATTTCTGTTGTGGAAGATGAATTCAGTGGAAACAATTTGATTGTTCGTGGAAGAGACTTATTAGGCTCTACTCACATGCAGGGGCTTTTGGCATTGCAGTTGGGCTATAAGACTTATTCTCAGGCCGACTTTGTTCATCATGGGCTAATTTTGGGTAAAAAAGACAAAAAGTTATCGAAAAGTGCTGGTTCTCATTCACTTCACTCTTTAAGAAAGGAAATAGGAGAGCCAATGAGATTACTTAAGCTTTTTGCTCAGTGGTTGGGGCAAGATCCTTTTAAAATCAATACGATTGAAGATTTACTTTTTGGCTTTCGTCTTGAACAGGTGAAGGAAGAGAATATTTCTTTTGATGTAGAGGCGTTTATTTTAAAGAACAGTAGAAGAGACAATGAGCGAGAAGTTTAAAAATTCTTTTATATAAGAATAGTGGGTGCTTATATTATTAAATAGAAGAAAAGTCGGGGGATTTCTGCTTATTCAAGTGAAATTGAAATAATATGTAAAAAGTCGTTACAATTTGTTACACCTATTGCTATTTGAAGTCATTAAATTTATATCCGTAATTATTTAGGAGAGAGAGCATGATAAAGATAATAGTAGGAATGTTTTTCCTTTTGCAAATTGTGGTCGCAGGGCCAGCAGAGGATGGCCGAAAGATTGCTGAAAAAGCAGACAAAAATATACGTGGATTTGGGGATGAATACACCAAGAATACCATGTACCTTATTAATGCAAATAAGGATACTGTGGTTAGAAAAATGGTGAGTTTAACATTGGAAAGAGAGTTTGCAGAGGATCATTCTATCATTCAGTTTTTAGATCCGCCTGATGTTAAAGGAACAGGCTTGTTGACTTATCAGAACCCTGCAGGGGATGATAAACAATGGCTTTATTTACCTGATTTAAGAAGAGTCAAAAAAATATCTTCACGGAAGAAGTCGGGCTCTTTTATGGGATCGGAGTTTGCCTATGAAGATATTACAGGAAACACCTTAAACAAGTTTAAGTATAAGAAGCTTGAAGACGCAACCTATAATGGCATTGATTGTTATGTTGTCGAAAAGGTGCCTACTTACAAAAACTCTGGTTACACAAAAATTAAGGTTTGGTTTTCAAAGGAAAATTACTTAGCACAACGTATGGAGTATACAGACAGAAAAAATAGTTTGTTAAAGGTACAAACATTTTTGGGATGGAAGCTTTATGGGAAGTCATCATGGCGTGCCGATGGAATTGTCATTGAGAACCTACAGACAAAAAAGAAGAGTGTATTGAACTTTGCTGATCGTAAATTAGGAACAGGAAAGTATAAAGCCTCTGATTTTACTACAAGAGCATTAGAACGAATCATACATTAAAAGCAGGTTGAATTGATGAAAATACAAACTTTTACTGTCCTTCTATTTTTATCCCTTTTGCTTAGTCAAAGGGTTCAAGGAGGCGAAGAACGATTTCGCATCGATTTCTCTTCGGAGTTTGGCGTTGAGCATTGGCAGTTTGTAGAACCATTTGATCAGGACTCAATGAGAGGAATAACGACTCTTTTTGGAGAATTTGATTTAAATATTCAACTTAATGAAGCCTTTCGGTTTAAGCTAAACCCTCGGTTTCTCATGGATATGGAAAATGAAGATCGTAGTCGTATCGTGCCGCCAAGAATAGAAGATTTGTATTTAGATTATTATTCTCCTCACTTTGAATTACGTGCAGGTTATCAAATTTTCTCATGGAAAACAGTTGAGTCATATAGTCCTGCAGATTTTTTGAATCAAGTAGATAGAGAAGAAGATTTATTAAACCCAGGTAAAATGGGCGAGTTAGCGCTTCGGGCTCGCTATATTGTGCAATTTGAAAAAGAATATGAATTTGAATTCTATTACTTACCTGTTTTTCAGCCTACGCATTTACCAAGGGTAGGTAATGAGTATTATTTTCTTCCGATTAAAAAGAAAGTATCGACGAAGAGTAGTGAACATGATTACACATCGGATATGGGTATATATATGCCACAGTTTGCCTTGAAATTTGGTCAAACTATTTTCGATTCTTTTGATATGTCTCTTTTTTACTTTTACGGATATGATCGCTTTCCGGGCCTTAATAAAGTAGGGCCATTTTCGGGGGCTACGATTAGCCAACAGTATCGACCCATTATGAAGGCTGGTTTGACTTTTCAAGGACAAGTGGGCGACTGGTTGCTTAAGGGGGAGGGAGTGTTTAACCATTTACCCAAAGAGGTTACACAAGGGGATAAGCCTCTTAAAGTGGCTCCATACTTTGTTTATACTACAGGGTTTGAATATACCTTTTATGGCTTAATCAGCCCTGAGCATGATCTTGGTTTAATTGTTGAATTGATAGGGGATACGGATTTATTAAAAGATAGAATGAAGGACTTAGAAACTTTTAGACCTTTTGGAAGCCACGTCTTTGTGGGTCTTCGTTATACATTTAATAATGTTTCAGATAGAACTTTTTTAATGGGTGGCTTTGCTAATTACCTAACGGGTATACAAGATCAAGAACATGAAATCATCTATAATGCTGAGTATCAAGAACGTCTTTATAAGAATTTCAGTATTAAGTTTCGATTGTCCGATTTGATAGTGACGGATAAATGTGTGACGGGGGCTCCTACGGAGGAGTGTAGTTCACTCAGTGCTTTTGATGAAAAGATGCGGTTGGATGCAGAAGCAATTATCAGTTTTTAATTTTTTTAACAGAATTTATTGGGGAAAATAAGTGACTAAATCATTAAGTCTTTCAGAGAAAGTTGGCCATTTTGTTGTCAGGTTTCGTTTTTTAATTTTATTGGTGAATGTTTTGATTTTTGCGGGCCTTTTTATGGGGTTTGCGGCAAGAGGCAAAAAGTTTGGCGAATACATGGAGTATATAGAAAAGGTTCGCAATAACCCTATGGCTGCAGATTCTAATTATGTGGTGCCTACACCTATATTCAATACAGATTATCATGTCTTTTTTGAAGATGATAATATTTATCTCACCGACCTAGACGCATTTCAAAGAATATTTTCAAAAGAAGATAATTTGATTGTGGTGGTGAAAGCAAAAGAAGGAGATATTTTTACCAATGAAAATTTAGCGAGTATTAAAGACATCATTGAAAAAGGTTGGAGAATCCCTTGGGTGAACCGAGTGGATGGACTGACGAATTTCAATTACACGGTTTCAGAAAATGATGATTTGGTTGTAGATGACTTTATTTATGAATTACCACTAAGCGATGAGGAATTAATAAAAAAGAGAGAAACGGCTTTAAGCGATCCGCTAATGCCCCACTTTTTGATTTCTAAAGAAGGAAACTTGACTCAGATTTCCATGCGAGTGGTGGCACCTATTGAATATACGGAAGCTTTTTCCGAAGTAGGAGTTGCTGCAAAGGAACTAAAAAAAGAAATTGAAGCGGCTAATCCTAACATCGAAATCAAGTTAGGTGGAATGGTAATGCTGAACAATGCCTTTAAAGATTATGCAATGAAGGATATGGCTACGTTATTTCCTTTAATGCTACTGTTGATTTTTGTGGTTCTCTTTTTAGTTTCCTTTTCTCTTTGGGGAAGCCCTTTTCAGATTATTTTGAGACTTGGTGTAGGGGCAATTGCTCCTATGATATTATTGATGACTTCTGTGATGGTTCCTATTTTTCTTTTTATTGGACTACTACAATTTTCGTTAACAAATATCTCTCTTAATGTGACGCAGATGCTTATTGCTGTAGCGATTGCTGATTCCGTTCATGTGATGACTATTTTCTATCGTGGCTTAAAATTTGGCATGGATAAAAAAGAAGCTGCTATCTATACAATTAAAAGAAACCTCATAGCTTGTTTAATCACTTCAGTTACTACTGCCATAGGCTTTTATTCGTTGTTATCTCAAAACATGCCTCCTTTTCAGGATTTGGGGTTGTTTGCAGGAACAGGAACAATCTATGCCTTCCTTGTTTCTATTTTCACCTTACCTGCCATCTTAACTTTATTGCCATTTAAAGCAAATCCAAACCCTGTTTCAAAAGAAGAACAGTCAAGCCCTAATCGCTTTTACAAAGGGTTGGCTTCTTGGATTTTTAAAAGACAAAAAATAATTAGACTGGCTTCCTTTATTCTTACAGGACTGAGCATCTATTTTATTATGGGGATAGAGGTCGATAGTACGGCCGTTAATTATTTTTCAAAGGAAACACCATTTAGACAAGCCTCAGAATATATTGATGCGAACATTATAGGAACAAATCCATTAGAGTTTAATTTTCAGGCAGAAGAAGAGGGGGGCGTTTATGCTCCTGCATTTCTTAAGAAAATAGAAGCTTTTCAAGAACATGTTATGGAAGATTCCTCAGTGTATCACATTACTTATGTATCGAGTATTGTGGATATAATTAAAAGGCTCAATCAATCAATGCATGGAGACGATAAAGCGTATTATCGCATTCCAGATAAAGATTCGGTGACGGTAGAGGGGGATACCCTTTTTGCAAAAAACTTGATTGCACAGTATATGTTTCTATATACCATGTCATTGCCTCAGGGGATGGAGCTAACAAATCAAATTGATATTTCAGCTAAACAGACTCGTGTTACGGCTTTTATGACTTCTGTGTCTTCTAAAAAACAGGTTCGTTCTGCGGAAGATTTAACGGCATGGTTATCTAAAAATATGCCTGAATTAAAAGCAAGAGCGATAGGGGTTCCCTTGATGTTTGGTAAACTCATGGGAGTTGCTATTCCAGGAATGTTAAGAAGTTTAGCAATATCCTTATTTTTAATCACAATAGTGTTAATGTTTACTTTTAGGTCGATTCGTGTGGGGTTATTTAGCATGATTCCTAACATATGGCCTATTTTAGTCATCTTTGGAGTGGTAGGCTTGGTTGGCTATACAGTAAACTTGTCTGTTGCTGTGGTAGGGATGATTACCTTGGGAATAGCTGTGGATGATTCAGTTCATTTTATTGTGAAATACTTACAGAATGTAAAGGATGGGTATAAAGGAGAAGACGCCTTTAGTCAAACCTTTAATCAGGTCGGATCTCCATTAGTTTTTACTTCCGTTATATTGATTATGGGCTTTGGTGCTTTGATGCTTTCTGACTTTGCACTTAATTTTGATTTAGGTATGTTATGCTCAGCTGTAATTGCTTTAGCATTAATTGCTGATTTCATTTTATTACCAGCTGTGATTCTCCAGTTTCAGAAAAAAGAGAGTTAAGTCGGATGTGATGCGTATCTTTTCTTTTATGAAGTGAAGATACGCTAAAACATTTTTAAGTTTTATAATTAGAGCTTTGCTGACTTTTTCCTTCGGACAGCACTATATACCTTAAAGATAATAGCTCCTATGACTGTTGCAATAATAATAGATTTGAAAACTGTCCCTATATCTCGGGTAATGACTGAAAAAACAATTCCAAATAAAAGTAAGGTTCCTATTTCATTAAATACCCTTAATTTTTTTGAAGACCACTGGAGGTTTTCGTGGATTAGCTTTTTTCGAATTGATCCACATAAATAGTGGTACACCAAAAGAAAGAGTACAAAGGCTAATTTTAAATGCATCCACGGAGCAGCCCAATAAATTTTACCTGGCATGATACTCAGCATCCAAAATCCAAAAACTAAAGAAGCAATCATAGCAGGAGTGGTGATTCCAGCCCATAATCGACGTTCCATAAGGGAAAACTGTTTCTGCAAAGTTTTCTGATCCCCTTCAATTTGAGACAGGTTGGCTTCTTGATGATAAATAAATAGCCTTACAATGTAGAGTAATCCAGCAAACCAGCTGATGACACTGACAACGTGAAGTGATTTTATGATGAGATAGTGCATGATTTTTCCATGATGAGTTAAATTTTTTGCTTATGATATAGCTGAATTAAAAAAAAGTGAAGATAAAAAAAAACAATAAATGCAAAAATTTGGGATATTTTTATCTTTGTCGCCAATAGAGGTGCCATTTTCTCAAAATGGTATAAAAGAAGATAACAGAGGAATGATTAATGCAAAGAAGAACTTCGATGAGTCTTATTAAATTATGGGTATTGTGTTGCCTAGTAGGTGTTGTATTTATATACGCTCAACCCGATTCAGAGGATTTTGATGGTTGGTATGATTATGGTTTAATGTTGATAGAAGATGATGATATTGACGAAGGAATCAAGGCTTTAATAAAGGCTCTTGAGTTTAAGCCAAAGAATAAAGAAGTCCTATTTGAACTTGCAGAGGCTTATTCTTTTGCAGAAGATTGGGATAATTGTGTGATTACATACGAGAAACTGCTCAAACGCAAACCAAATGACTTCCTTTATTTAACAAAGTTCA
>CAZLBO010000018.1:0-15269 GCA_964557725.1 uncultured Bifidobacteriales bacterium
CGAAAACAACACTCCCTTGAAGCTGGATTTGGTGTCGCTCAAGGGCTTGATAACTTTCCTCAAGAAATGAATACTATTCCCTCTGGATCCTCAGGGGGAAATAAAGATGTCGAAGGCGTAAAAGATTCTATTAATTTAGACCTTAAGGAGACACCTCTTATCAGTTTATCTTATGGATATGACATCAGCCTTGGCAAAAAATCAAAATTACATTTTGGCACAGGCTATGAAATTAAACTCAGAAATGAAACTTACACCGTTAGAGAGCAGAAGATTTTAACAACTAAATCAGAAACTGAGTTAGAATTTCTCGATCCAGGTGGCATCATTTTTTCTATTAGTTTTGATATTGGAATTTATTAGCCAAAGGTATTCTCTAGTATTAATAACTAATACTTACTGAAACTGCAGCTCCAACACCTGAAACCGCAACCCATTCATCATACTCATTAAGTCCCGAACCATCCAAGTCGCTATAATCATAATTAAAAGCCTTAACACCATAATTTAATTTTAATCCCAAGTTAACCCGCCATAAAAGCAACTCTATTCCTATTCCTGTTGCCCCTGCAAACAAATTACCTTCTAACATACTCTTTTTATAACGGCGTATTGGTATGACATCAGAATCGAAAAGAAGAGTATTATCTAATAATCCTTTATTATAAATATAATTGTAATAGATTCCCAAATAGGGGTATATACGAAACTTCAAATCTAAAGCAATAATGTGGCTATAACCAGATTTAGTATCGACAAAATAACGCATTAACTCTATACCAGAAGACAAATTCAAAAATGTTTGTTCTTGACTATTACGTGTGTTGATAGAAAATGCAGGCAAAAAAGAAATTTTAATGGCCATCTTTGGGTTTATAAGTCGCATATAATCCAAGCTCCATGGCTTAAACCTCCCAACAGACACACCTACGGAGCTTTTCCAACTCGATTTTTCTTTTTTTGATTCCACGGAATAACTCGATATGATAAGCAAAAGTACAAAAAATATAACTTTCTTCATTTTAAACTCCTTTTTAAAATAAAACGTTCTTGTCAAAGCTACTCGACTCAAAAAATATAAAATTTAATATCAAATCCGTCTTTACTTTTCCCCCGCCTCCAACAAATCAGACATGGCATTTCCCGTCGCTTCAAAATACTTACACCCCGTATACTTCTCATACGCATAACTCAGCCCTGAAGAACTATTCACTAGATGATATTCTCTATCACCCCCTGCATTTTTTATTGCCTTGAAAACATCTTGAATATTCCCCCCTTGTCCTCCACTCACACCAGGGAGAGAAATACCAGGAATAAGGCAAGGAAATTCTTTGCCTTGGGATTTCCAAAAGCGAAGAATGGCTTCGAGTTCTCCTGGGGAAGTAGCTCCTACCACTGCGCCCAAGTTTCCGTCATCCCATTCACATAGTTTTTGTGCGACTTCTAAGTACACAGGCCTGTCGGATTCCTGTGTTTTTAAACTTTGAAAATCTGTCGCACTTGGGTTAGAAGTTCTCACTAACACATAGATTCCTTGTTTCTCCGAAACCTTTTGAAAAGGAGCTATGGAATCTAAACCCATGTAAGGATTAACCGTTACCGCATCCGAACCATAGACATTAAAGGCCATTTTTGCATAAGCCTCCGAAGTTTTACCAATATCACCCCGTTTGGCATCGAGAACCGCAAGTACCCCTGCACTTTGATACGCTTTGATAATCTCAGCTAAAACCTTAAGGCAATCAATACTAATCCCCTCATAAAAAGCCATATTGGGTTTGACCGCCGCAGGCAAAAGGTTCTTTTTCATTAATTCATTGAGTATTTCTAAATAAAAGCGTTTAATATTCTCTTCTGGCGAGGAGTCTAATGGAATTTTATTTAGTAGGGGATCTAAACCCATACAGATAGAATTACCCGATTTTTGGCATTGTGATTTAATAATTTCTTTATATTTCATATTTCAAAGATTAATAAAAAAAAGAGGTAAGACATGGGCAAAATCACACTTTATCACAATCCAAGGTGCGGAAAAAGCCGAGAAGCCTTACGGATTCTTGAAGATAAAAAAAGTGACTTTGAAATTATTGAATACCTAAAAGAAAACCCCGACGAAAAGGTACTCAAAAGCCTCTTAAAAAAGCTTGGGCTCAAAGCCGAAGCACTTATACGCAAAGGGGAGTATAAAAAGCTAGAGCTCAAACAAGCGGAGGACGAAGAAGGGCTTATCAAGCAAATGGCTCAGCACCCCATTCTCATTGAAAGACCCATTGTTGTCCACGGCACCCAAGCCAGAATAGGCCGACCTCCCGAAAGTATTTTAGACATTTTATAAAGGAATTATGGTGAATAAAGATCTAACACTCCCCGATGACATTAGAGCAAACCTTGCCCAAGCAGGGCTGCTTTATATGCTAATAGAAAAAGAAGTCGAAGTCGATCAGAAGCTCTCAGGGGCTAACCGTGCTCTTAAAGAAATTATCCAAGTAGGGGAAGGTGACTTGTGGGAGGTTCAAAAAAAGAAATACACCGTGACCCGAAAGGGCGCTTTAATCTGGGAAAACTGGAAGGCTCGATGGCAAGATATCCTTGTGAATTATGATGTTTATTCTGGAGTGGATTTATTAGAGGGTCGCTTTGCCCCCCCTCAAACTGATTATTCTGAAACCGACGAGAATGGTGATTTAATCTGGGAAGATTTAAGAGTAGCCGTTTGCCTCCGAAAAGCAGAGCTCGCTAAAAGTGCAGGAACAAGCACCGCCTTAAATCCTTTTTCCATGATTTTTCTTTCTCTCCTTTCCGAAGGTAGACTCGATCAAAGTACCGAATGGCAATTTGCTTTAGCTTTTGACTCCCTTTTTTGGAGTGACATCGAAAACATTGTAAACTCACTCAAATGGCCGCAAGAATTAGGCTACGAGGGGGTTCCTTGGGAAGAAGTTGTTGATGACATTATCAAAAATGGAATGGAAGCCAACCAACTCGCTTCAAAAAACAGGGATTTATCCAATTTTTCTACCTCAGGAGACTTTCAAACCACTCTAAGTAATAAAGAGGAAGTTTTGGATGAATATGAAGATGAGATTGAAGAATATGGCTACAACCCCGAATACTTTTATTATGAACCCCATTGGACTTGGCGAAACACTGCCATGACCGCAGGAACCATTGGACTTTGTTGGGCCTTATTTTAACTAAAAATTTAAAATCATTTAGTCTATGTTCAAATTTTATACTTTAGGAAATTATGAAACTATTTATTGGATTATTTATTGGGCTTCTGCTCATTTCAGGTATTAGTAACTTTTTTAGTTCCCAATCTTCTGACTCCCAAATGGTGGGTGTGGCCAGAAGCAAGCTGTCCCTTAAGCTCGACTTAACGGATAAGTTAAACCCTGAAATACTTCCCGATGTACTCAATCAAGTCTTTTCGAAAATGGATGTTTCTCAAAAGCCTGAAGCGGAAAAGTTTCAAAAAGAACTTATCCGAAAGTTTAGTCAAGCCATTATGGACGACCCCGAGGTTAATTACCGTGTAGACTTAAATGAAGATGGAGTAATTGACCCCGTTTTAGTCGTTCCCGAAAATATCGAAAATCAAGGCGCCGTTTATTCTATTCGTGTTCCCGACCCTTCTGATTACCCCAAAGACCCTGAGTCTGGTGCGGACTGGGATAAAATCGCAAAGAAGCAAAGTATCGAATTAGTAGAAGTTTCTACCACTTTTGACAGGGAAACGAAAGCACTTTCAATTAGCTCTACCCCCAATGGTCAGCTTTATGAAAACTCACAGGGAAGCCACTATTCCAATACTTATCGTTCTCAATCCCACGGATACCTCAATGGTTTTATGACAGGTTATATTTTCTCATCCATCCTCTTTCGTCCCTACGGATGGGGATACGGTGGTTTTTACGGCGGCTATTACGGTTCTTACTATAGACCTCACCCCACCTCCTACCGCTCTCGTTCGGTAAGAAGCTCTCGGTATGGAAAAGCCCCTCGCTCAACTTCAGCCTTGAAATCAAGTAAAGGCACTCGTTTAACAGGCTCTCGCAATGGCAATAAAAGCCCCTCAAAAAGTATTCAAAAATTAAAATCCAACCGTGCCATGAAGGTCAGACAACAAAGAGCCTCCAGTCGCCAAGGTGGATTTGGTCGCAGCAAAACAAGAGGCGTTAAAAATAGCCGCTCAGGTGGATTTGGAAGACAACGTTCTTCGTCTTTTGGCGGAGGTGGTTCAAGGGGTTGGGGAAAATAAATATGGAACTCTTTATGATACATCTCCAAGATACGGTTCAGTATCTCAAAAATGAATTGCCCCAGAATATCGGGTACTTTTTTCTCACACTCGCTTTACTCTATGTTGCTAAACTAGCCAGAGATGCTTTTACCGTAGGTATTGATGACGACAATGAAATTACAGAAAAAGACAATGTTGCCTTTGGCATCTACACCGCAGGTTATTATATCGGTGTCGGTCTTTTTTTAGTAGGAGTTTTGCTTGGAGAAGAAGAGGGCTTTTTAACGAGTTGCATCGCACTTTTACAGTACGGACTTACAGGGATTGTCCTTATGGGGTTTTCTTATGCTCTAACCGATTGGCTGTATTTTAAAGGTGCCAAAAGCATGGATTTGCTTCTCCAGAGAAACAAATCCGTTGCCTTATTAATTGCAGGCCGATTCATCTATACTGGTTTAAATATTCTCACAGCTATTCAAGGAGAGGGCTCTTGGTTCCTTACTTTTGTGTATTTTATACTGGGAGAAATCGGGTGTTTTATCGGCTTTAAAGTTTATACTTGGATAACTCCTTATGATGATATTGCCGAAATTATTAAAGGCAGAGAAGCCGTAGGCATAAACTGTGCAGGGTTTATTCTCGCCATGGGCATTCTTATTTTAAACGCCTTATGGGGTAACTTTCTCGGCTTCGATTTACTCCTCTTTCATTTTGCAACCTTATTTTTGGGTGGGATACTCCTTCTCCTCCTCTTTCGTTCTATTGGGGGGCGTTTGCTCTTCCCTAAATCCACCTTAGTCAAAGAGATTCATGTGGATAACAATATAGGGGCAGCAGCCATTATGTCTTCGGTTTACTTAGTGGTTGCCACCATTATTGTTTTAAGCTTTTAGTCTTTTGGAATTGAATTCCGACACTTCTTTTTCAATTAAAGAAAACCGCTTCCTTAAACCCCTGTTATTACTTTCTATTTTAATGTCAGGGTTTTGCGGTATCATTGCCGAGCTCTCTCTTTTCAACTTAGCAAACACCCTATTAGGAAGCACCAATATTGTATTAACCTACACTATGGGGGTCATGTTATTCTTTATGGGAGTCGGCGCTCTTGCCGTCCGCTTTACCCCCTTTAAAAAAAGTTTATTAGAATCCTATGTCCTCATCGAAATGGGTTTATCCCTTTTAGTCAGTAGCTCCGTATTTATCATCTACTGGTTATCCGCCTTATACCCCGCTCAGAGTTTAACTTGGGTACTCATGTATAGTTCGGGGATAGGTTTTTTAATTGGTTTTGAAATCCCTCTTATTTTATTGATTAATCAAAAACTCAAACAGCCCTTAGCCGAAAGCAGTGCTTACGTTCTTTTTGCCGATTACCTGGGTTCCCTTTTAGCCTTTATTCTTTTTTCACACCTTCTTCTCTCTCAATTAGGAATAGCCAACACCGCCTTATTTGGAGCGGCCCTCAATGGATGTATAGCCTTTATTACTTTGTTAAGCTTTAGACGCCAACTTAAATTCCGCCAAGTTTTTTTACTCCTTAGCCTATGTATAGGAATTATCATTAGCTTAGGACTTTATCATTCCGAAGGAATTATGAATTATGTTGAACAACTTCATTACCGTGATAAAGTGATTTGGAAAAAACAAACTCCTTATCAAAAAGTAGTTGTCACTTGGGAGGGTAAAAAGGGTTATAAAAAGTACGATTCCAACCATCGTGAAAGACCTAAAAGTACTTTGTTCTCCAAACAAATATCAGACTCCTCCTTTCTCAGCCTAATTCAATACCGAGACAAAAAGGATTTACGCCTTTTTATTAATGGGGGATTACAATTTTCTACTTTTGATGAAGCTTATTATCATGAAATGCTCGTCCACCCTGCTTTATACCTTAAAATAGAAGAACAAAAAAAAAGTTCTCTTAAAGTACTTATTGGAGGAGGGGGCGATGGCATGGCTCTTCGAGAAGTCCTCAAGCACCCCGAAGTCAAAGAAGTTTCTGTCGTGGATCTTGATCCAGAAATCACACGTCTCTTTACTCAAAATCCTCTTTTCTCCGCTCTCAATGATTCCTCTTATTGGGACAAACGAGTAAAGGTTTATAATGCTGATTTTATGCACTTCCTCAAAACAAATATCGAGTTGTACGATCTTATTATTTTGGACTTTCCTGACCCTCATCATTACGAGGTTTCTAAACTCTATAGCCAACAGTTTTATCAACTCACTCGCAAACGACTTGATTCTACGGGCTTACTCGTCACCCAGGCCACGTCCCCTTATTTTAGCCAAAAAGCATTTTTAGTGATACACAAAACCTTAAAAAAGATATTTCCTGACAAAGTGCTTCCCTATAAAGTACCGATGCCCACTTTTGGACTTTGGGGCTTTCACATGGCCTCCAAATCACTTTCTCGTGACTCGCTGTTCCACAAACTGGAGGGTTTCAAGACACTCGTACCTTGCCAATATATTAATCAACAAGCCGTACAAAGTGCAACTCGTTGGGATAAAAAAACCTTTCAGCTCGAATCTCAAGTTAAAGTCCACAGCTTACTCAAACCAAGCCTTACCCGAGCTTATCACTCTTCTCCCCGTCAAGAATAAAAGATTCTCCAAAATTTGCCTCATTTAATTCTAAGAAAAACAATTCTGACACTTTCCCAATTTTACTTAACTAATTAGTTTTGCCCAGAAGACCAAAAACAGGAACCAACCCCTAGGAACGAACTGATGAATGATTTTTTGATAGTAGGTAATGTATCTGATGACCCTTTTGCCTTAGACATGGGAAGCCTGTGTCGACAAGCAGAAGATATTTCTGATTTAATTTCACTCAAAACCTTTGCTAATTCCGAATTTTGCCCCCGTTTTATCGTTCAGGGTGATAAGCCCAGCCGAATTGGAAAAAGCATGGAAGGAAAGACCGTGGTGATCTGCTCAACAGCCAATCACCAAACTCAAACCCGAAACGCCTTAGCCATGCGCACCTTTATCATCGCCGCTGCAGCAAAAGAGAATGGAGCAAAAAAAGTAATTCTCGTGGAGCCGGATCTCTTTTTTAGTGCCCAAGACAGAGGCCCGAACAAAAGAAGTAAAGATGATAAACGAGCTCGAAAAGACCTTAAAAAATTTAATGGTCAAGCTTTTACCGCTGAACTTTATGCGAACTTGTTAAAAACAGCTGGGGTGGATATGGTGGTTACCGTACACAATCATTCCGCTGCCGTGCAAAGCTATTTTAGTAAAACCTTTAATAATGAGTTCTTTAATTTATTGCCTCAAGAGGTCTACGCCGATTACCTTAAACGATCAGATATGATAGTCACAGGAAAAGAAGGGGATAACCTTATTCTTTGTGCCCCTGATAAAGGAGCCGTTCCCTTTACCAATGAAGTATTTAAAGCGTTAGATTTACCTAAAGTTAAAATCATCTTTATGACTAAAGAGCGCTCGGGAGAACGTTCAGTCAAACTTAAAATTGACCCCAGCTCCGACTGCACCATTGATGAAATTGAAGGAAAAGACGTGATCATTATGGATGATATGGTAAGAACGGGAAATACTGTGATAGAATGTTGCAATATTTTACAACAAGCAAAACCCAATAAGGTCTGCTTTGGAGTCACCCATTTTTATTCTTCACGAGAAGCACGTTCAACCCTTAACTCTAAAGCTCTCAATGAGATTTTAACTTTGAATACGATTCCTTCTATCCTCAATCGAGACTTACAGGGGCGATTAAGACGTAAAATGACGGTTCTTAAAATTGAAAAGTGGATTGCGAAGTTTCTTTTGCAAAGTATTGGAACAGAGACTAATCAATTAGACAAGGATTTTTATACTGTAGATATGTCTTCTAAGAACCCTCGATGGCGTCCTTCTGCTATTTTTTAGCGAGTCCTACTTTTTTTGATCAAGAGAGATGTAAAAAACAGAACCGATTAAGTATTTGAAAATGTTGAAATTAAACTTATTTTACCTACAAAAGATAAGCGCTAGACGTTTATTGTTTATATTTGGATACTAGAGTCTCAGTTCAAAAAAAGGATCTGACTAATGAGAATCAAAAACTTTATACACTTTGTTTTTTTATTGACAATTTCAATGAATGTGGCTTTTAGCCAAGTTCAATTATTTGAACAAGGTTACAGTGGAATTGTAGCCAAAACAGGGGGCGCATGGCACCCAAAGGTTAACGGCTCTTCTAGCAGTATCGAATATAACATTGAAGGAAAAACTACTTTAGGTATTTCATTCTCTCAAAACCTTGTGGATACCTTATTCGATTTTAACAGAGATACACTTTCTACATTAATTCCTTCTACTATCAAAACAAAAGCCACGGGCTATGGGGCTTATGTTATTTTAGAATTATTAGAACCCGATAAACTCTTTCCTATGAGCTTCTCCATGTTATTTGCCTACAACAACACTAAAGGTGAAATTACAGAAGGTATTATAACCACTTCCAACCAAAAACAACTTATTTATTCTACTGGGCCTCAAATTGGCGCTCGTTTTTATGTCGGAGATAACGGTTCAATTGTTCCATTTTTAGAGTATACATTTTCTTATGTTAGGCAGTTTCGTAAACACAACTTTCCTCAATTAAAAGAAACCACCGAGCTATGGCATAGCATTTCAGTTTCTTCAGCTTATAAACATTTATTTGGCAGTTCCTTTGGAGCCTTTATTGACCCCAAAGTTAACATTAGAATTGGGGATACAGACAAACCTGAGTTGTCAGCAGCCCTTCATTTAGGTGCTTTTTATCGCTTTCAAATTTAAGGCTTTTCTTATTTCAAAAAGTGACTAATCCTCTTTTTAGCATTTTTTCTGTACTTCTTGTTTAATAGGTTACTGTTGGCTATACTATATAACTAAGTATTAAAAACCCATCAGTAGAGTGAATAAGCCCATGTTAAATATTACTATAAAAAAGGGTAACCCCCATCAACTACACGGAAAATTAATTGCCTACGTCACAATAGAAGATTCTCCAGAAGGTACAGACTCTCATATGGATAACATGATCCAAAATGGGATACTTGCAGTAAAGGCCAATTACATCGATCAACGAAACATTAGAGACTTCTTTGAAATAGAGTTTGGCAAATCACTCGAAAAAGGGATTGAAGACATTATCGATCAAGCCAAAGACAGTGGAGGCTTAGAGAGTGCTTTAGACCCTGAAGTTGTCAGAGAAAAGTTAGAGTCCATGCGAAATATGGAGTTTATTCCTATCCCTGCTAAAATTGCTCATTTTCAGTCAGAAGAACAAATTTTAGAAGAGGATGCCGATATTTATTACCTCGGTCATTTTAAAATTGTAAGTCACGCTCACCTATGTGTTAACTCCTTTCCTATTCTCTACCAAGCAAACTTTAGAGAACATGAGCAACAAATGGTTCAAAAAGAAATTGAGAGTATGCTTGGTGACTTTACCGAGAATCAACCCCTTTCCACAAAAAACAAACGACTCTTAAAAGGCAGCCTAAAAAGCCACCTTCTAAAGGAACTCGTTCCCGAAATGATTTACAATCTCAAAGATAAAACGGAATATGCAAAGTCAGAAAAACTCTTTATTGATTTTATGAGTGACTTTGGCTACGAAGAAGACACCAAAGAAATCATCCAACTAATTCAATCAGATATCAAAGTCAGCACCTATAAACTCGAAAAAATAGAATTGATTGTAGACAAAATTGAAGCCCTTCAAAACGAAGATTATAAGCAATTAGAGGTCATTCAAAAAAAAATAGCCCATTTAGACACTTTGAAGTAATCAAATGAACATCATTTTTCTATTTTTATTTAAAATTAGAAGTTTTTTTCTTATTTTTGAGTTTAGTATCTGTAAGGACAAACGGGGAAAATTCATACAGTATTTTTTTGGGGATAAAAGCAGAGGTATTTGATGAGTAAAATAAGAATTTTTGTTGTAACTATTAGTCTTATAGCATTTATGACAAGCAGTATTTACGCAGAAGGAAGTAAAACACTTCTTAATGACGGAAAACGAGCTTTAGCAGATCAGAATTATGCAAAAGCAGCAGAACTATTTAAAAGATCCTTAGCGGAAGAAGGCGAATCTGTTGATTGTCTCAACAACTTAGGCTTTGCCCTTCATCATGTTTCAAAAAAATACATCAATGAAGCCTATAAGGAATACAAGAAGGCCATTAAGCTCGATCCTAAAAATGAGGAAACATTAGAATATTTAGGCTCTTTATATATTTCACAAGGTAATTTGATGAAGGCTGCTCAAGTCGTAAAACAGTTAAAAGCAATTGAATCTGCTGAAGCTGAAACACTTAATGAAAAGCTAAAAAAAGTGGTTGCTCAGCTTAAGAAAATTAAAAAAATGAAATAATTGAGTCACCTAAGCCACAAATCAATCATCTTTAAAAGGAACTTTTCAGTTCCTTTTTTTGATCAATAAATTATGAAATCTAAAGCTTATTTTGTTTCTGATCTCCATTTTGGAGCAAATTATACAATGGCATATCCCGATAGAGAAAGCCGGTTTTGTGAATTCATTCGCACCATACAAAAGGAAGCGAGCCACTTATTTATTTTAGGAGATCTCTTTGAATTTTGGATGGAGTATCGCTTCTATATCCCCAAGCAACATTTTAAATTACTTGCGGCACTACACCACCTCGCCGCTTCAGGAACAACCATCCATTATTTAAGCGGCAATCATGATTTTAACCTTGGGCAATTCTTTCAGAATGAAGTCAATATAAGGACTCACCATACCCCCTTAGAAATAACGGTACAAAACAAAAGTTTATTTCTCTTTCACGGCGATGGGATGGCTCAATCTGATTGGAAATATCGAATTGTCAAAAAGATTATCCTTCATCCTCTTTCCAATTTTCTTTTTAAACTCCTTCATCCAGACTGGGGCATGTACTTAGCCCACTGGGTAGGAAGCACCTCTCGTAGCTATCCAAACCATTCAAATAAGGGCGAGTACTCCAAAGCCGCTTTAGAAATATTAAGCCATAAAAAGGCGCATATCCTTATGCATGGGCATACACACTCCTCTTTTATAAGAGAAACCCCCCATGGCCTCTACATCAATTCTGGAGAATGGTTAAGGAAGTTACAATATGTTGTCATGGAAGAGGGAGTCTGCCAAATCAAAGAATACACCCCTTCAGCAACAGATTAAAACTCCAATCAAAAGCTCTCTGAATTTAGTTCCCACCAATCTTTCATCTGAAGAGAAGTCACTCTCTCCTCAAACTCGGCACTAAAATTCCAATCAAAAATGGTGATTTCTTTTTGCCCCTCCACTTCTAGTTTTAAAAAGAAGTTATGTAAAAGATGATACTTTGAACCAAGAACTTTAAAGTCTTCTGCTGTTAAATCCTCTTCTATTCTTTTAAGATAATAAGCTCCTCCGTGAGAGTAGATTTTATCTCCACAAATGGGGGTTCCCTTATGTGCCAAATGAGCACGAAGCTGATGCTTTCTGCCTGTAACAGGAGAAAGAACGACCCACGCCCATGTTCCATATTGCTCTACACGTTTTATTTTTGTTTGGCTGAGCTTTCCCTTTTCATCCACAACCATCTGACACCTTATGTCATTCTTTTCATCAGTGGTAAGCCCTGTTTTTAGATCTAACTCTTGATAGTCCACGACCCCCATCACCACTGCGGTGTATATTTTGGTCCAATGACACTGCTTGCTTTGAGGGGAATACTTTTTAAGTGCAGGCTTATTTTTGGCAAAGGCAACAAGCCCACTCGTCTCTACATCTAATCGATTTAGTGGAGAAATCTCCTCGTTCCCCCACTCTTTTCTAATTAAATTGACGAGCGTATTAAAAAAGATTTTTCCTGTTTTATGAACAGGTAAGCCAGGTGGTTTATGAATAACTAATAAATCCTCATCTTCATAAATGGCTTTATAATCTACGGGTGTTTCAGGCTCATTATAATTAACAACTTTAAAAGTAAGAATATCCCCTTTCTTAAGTTCACTTGTAAGCGTTACAACCTCTTGATTAATTAAAATCAAACTCTGATGGATAGCAATTTGCCACGATTCTTTGTCCCGATAAGTATATCGATTACACAAGTAATTGAGGATGTTTCCATCACCCTCTTTAACCTTCTCTTTAATTGTTGTCGAGAACTCTGTATTAATGACCGGCAAGATTCAGTATTTGATTAGGAGTTGTATTGGCGTTAAACCTTTTAAAGCGGATGTATTCTCCTCTTTCATTTACATAGATAACCAACGGAATACTCCCTGTACCATACACTGACGAGAACTTCTTTTCTGAATCATGAAAAACAGGTAAGCTACAACGGTATTGCCTAATAAAATCTCGAACATCTCCCTCCGTATTATTTTTTACCGCAATGGCAACCACCTGAATATTTTGTGCTTGAAGCTCATTAGCCAACTTCTGGATTACAGGAAAAGCCTTTTGGCAATGAATACACTTTGCTGAAAAATAAAAAATGACCGTTTTTTTCTGCGCAAAATGAGCAAATAAATAATCAGGATGAGAGAGAGCTTTTATTCCCAATGAAAAGTCCATTCGCTTTAGCTTTCCTTTTGCATCCTTCTCAAATTCTACAGTAGGCAAAGCTTTTTGAGCCCCTGTGACAGGCAAAGAGGAGGACTCCGCTGAAAAACCAATACTAACAAGACAATAAAGGAACCCAATACTTAATATATTCTTAATCATAAAACTTTCTATTCCCCTTGATATTAAAAAATCTACCACCCCTAATGAATCTACAAAGATTCTCTACAGATGAGGAGTCTCACTCCCTTCTTTGATTCGAACCTAAAGAAAACAAATTTATGGCATTTTTTTACATTTATTTTTTTTGAGGACAATCCTATGATTCACGGCGGCTTATTAAAGATGAAAACCAAGTACTCTGACCCTGTTGAGTATACTTTAGCAATGACAACAGGGGAGTACCCCCTCAATCAATGGCTAGGAAAAAATATTTCTTTAGAATTTTTAGGTGAGATTCTCTGTCAAAATTGTGGTTCAAAAACAAAAAAAAGTTTTAGCCAAGGCTACTGCTTTCCCTGTTCCCAAAGGCTCGCAAGTTGTGATATGTGCATGGTTCGTCCAGAAACTTGTCACTTTCACCAAGGAACTTGTCGTGAACCTAAATGGGGAGAAAAGCATTGCTTTATTCCTCATACAATTTACCTAGCCAATTCCTCTGGAGTAAAAGTAGGAATCACTCGTGAACTTCAGAGTAGCACTCGATGGATGGATCAAGGGGCGATTCAGGCTTTGCGGATTGGTGAGGTCAATAGCCGCTTAGACTCTGGCAAAGTAGAATCGGCTCTTAAAAAATATGTTTCCGACAAAACTAATTGGAGAAAGATGTTAAAAGGAGAAACTGAAAACATTGATCTCAAAGAAAAACGAAAAGAACTCTTAAAATATTGGCCAGAAGATGTCGACGGTAGCCCTTTATGGGATGAAGAAGTCGTCTCAATAACTTATCCTGTCTTAAAGCACCCCGAAAAGGTGGTTTCACATAACCTTGATAAAAAGCCATTGCTCACAGGGGTTTTACAGGGAATTAAAGCCCAATACCTTATTTTAGATACTGCTGTCATCAATATTCGCAAATACATAGGCTATCAAGTACAAATAAAATTAGACCAAGCCTAACCTAAACATTAAATAGGACTTACCCCTGATAATTTACAATTACTCAAAGTTATTTTAAGTTGCCAGCAAAAGAGAGGTTACGATGATCATTCCCTTAAAAAGTCGATTAAATGAAAAAGAGGTTGAGGAGCTCAGCTCCTTGGCTATGGAGTTTAACATCAAGCTTCAACCCATTATTGGACATGAAAAAACAATTTATGCTATGATTGGAGATGAACGCTCCCCTCTCTTAATCAAACGAATTGAAGGTCTCGCCTATATTGAACGAGTGGATACCGTACAAGTTCCCTTTAAACTCATGTCCAATAGTAGTCGACTCTCACAACATAAGATCAAAATTGGTTCCAAAGTTTTAGGAGAAGAATTAGCCATTGTCGCTGGGCATTGCACGATTGATCATGAGAATAAAAGTCTCTTTTTAGAATCTGCCCATGCAGTCAAAGAGGCGGGAGCAGATATGATTAGAGGAGGCGTTTGGAAGCCCAGAACCTCACCCTATTCCTTTCAGGGACATGCAAAAGGAATGGATATTCTTATTCAGGCTCGTGAAGAAACAGGCCTCCCTGTCAATACGGAGGTCATGGACTTAGATCAATTAAAACTTTGTATCGAAGCAGGGGTAGATTCTATTCAAATTGGTGCAAGAAATGCCCTCAATTATAAACTATTACAACAAATAGGAGAGCTCACCCAAAACACTTCTATCAATATTATGTTAAAGCGTTCTATGCATATGGGTCCTCCTAATGAATTTATTTTAGCAGCGGAATACATTGTTGCACAAGGAAACCCCAATATTATTCTCTGTCCTAGGGGAACCACCCCCTCTATTGAAGGATTTAGAAACTTCCCTGATGAATCCATTACTTTGTTACTCAAAGAAAAAACATGGGCACCTGTGGTTGTCGATCCTTCTCATAGTGTAGGCAAAGCCCATTATGTCCCCAACGCCTGCCTAGCAGCTGTAGGGTATGGAGCCGATGGGCTTCTCATCGAAAGCCATTGCCAACCCAAAAAAGGAGTGGGAGATGATCCCAAACAAGCCATTACTCCTGAAGTCCTCAAAAATGTAATTGAAGACTGCCGAGCCATTTACCAACAAGCAAAAAAATATCACGCACAACTCTAACGGTAACCCATTGACAGCAAATAATAATGAAACCACATGGAAGTCTTTGGGCTTATTTCCCAAAGCACTTGAAGCCTTATCTGGACTGGAATATAAACAACCAACGGAAGTTCAAGCACGCACGATTCCTTTGTTATTAAACCATCAGAAACTATTTACTATTTCCAAAACAGGAAGCGGTAAAACTTTAGCTTACCTCCTACCTCTCTGGCAACTCTCAC
>CAZLBO010000019.1:0-14965 GCA_964557725.1 uncultured Bifidobacteriales bacterium
ATTCTTTTTCATGCTTAAAAAGTGAGGTGCACCCCGTGTTTGAGGCAAGTACTGCGCATTGACAGGCCATTGCTTCTAGTATAGGAAGCGCCCACCCTTCTACAAAACTAGAACTTATAAAAATTGTCGATGATTGATATAGCTTTCTAATTGCTGCTAAATTTGGATCTTTAAAATATTCAATTTCATCCTTTTTTCTGTCAAAAAAACCAAAACCTTTTATCTCTACATCTTTGAACTCACTTTTGATTTTTTTAAGTACTCTCAAAAGTGATTCGCTCCCTTTAATCTTCTCTGGTCCATAAACAAAAAGTAGTGACACCTTATTCCACTCTTTATTTTGACTAGGATAAAAAGAGTTTCTATCAACTCCATTAAAAGCCTCACTAACAAATGTTTGATTAAACTTTGTCTTCATCATTTTTGTTAACCATGGCGCAATTGTAATTTGATTTAAAGGCAGCCTATATGTTCTATCAAGCTTCTCTTTATGTGATGTCCAATTTTCATACCCTTGAATAAAATAAAATTTTTGCCCTAACCTTTTGGGGAAATGATTGACAGAGAATGCTGTTGGCCATGCCGTTGCAATAACGACATCACTATTCTTTATAAACATCGAGTGAATAAACGGTAGTCTTTTAACAACTATTCTATTGGGAAACCATTTAAAAGGACGTTTTATATGTATAATATTTTTAATCACTATTTTAATTATTTGTAATACTTGGCGAATAAAATTTCCATTTCCAAGCTTCTCAATACTCATCAAACTATATGGAATAATAGGGTAGCAAACTCTTGTCGTGTGACCAAGCTTCTCCAACTCTGAGGCATATTGTAAAACAACAAAACTCCCACCTGTTTTAACCCTAAAGGGTAATATAAAAGTTATTCTCATTTTGCCCTAAGTTTAAAGGTCTCTAAATATACAAAATGCTGATCAATTTACGACAAGGGTCTATTATAAAATCTGCTCCCAAGGCCTCAATTTTAAGAGCCGATTTTCTATATTATCACAACATATCATTTGAAACACCTTTTTTACATAGGAATAACCTAAAGAAACGCCATGGCTCCTTTTTTCAGCATCCTAATGGTCAACTATAACGGCCTTAAACATCTTGAGGAATGCTTTCACTCCATCAATAGCCAATCCTTTAATGATTATGAAATAGTATTTGTAGATAACAACTCTCATGATGACTCTATTTCTTGGGTTAAAACCAATTACCCTAAAACAAACACCATTCAATCTACAGCTAACCTAGGTTTTGCTGGTGGAAACAACTTTGGCCTTCCTCACTGCAAAGGAAAGTATATATTCTTCCTTAATAACGACACAGCTTTAGAAAAGACAGCCTTACAAGAGCTCTATAATATTATATCTCGTAATCCAACAGTTAATATTTATGCTGGCCTCATGATAGATTACTCCAATCATTCAATTACAGACAATGGCGGTGACACTCTTTACACTTCTGGAATGCCCTTTAGCTATCATAAATTCCCTGTTTCACATTTCACAAAAGAACGATTGATTGCCTCTGCCTGTGGCGGAGCATGTGTTTATGCTAGAGAAACTTTAGAAAAAATAGGCTATTTTGATGAAGATTTTTTCCTTAATCTCGAAGATCTCGATCTCTCCTTAAGAGCTCACCACTACGGAGAAAAAATACTTTTTACGCCTAACGTTAAAATTTACCATAAAGGGTCGGCTACATTTGGGGGGCGATATTCTAAAACTTATACCTATTACTCTGAACGAAATCATCTTTGGTGTTTATTAAAAACTGTTCCATTTCCATATATACTGGGAATGCTCCCAACTATTTACTTGCTTAAACTGATGCGATTAATCAAATTAGTACCTAAAGGACTCTTTTTTACTTTTATTAAAGCCAACTGGGATAGTTTATTTTTAATCAAAAAAATGCTCATAAAAAGAAGACTCATCCTAAAGAAATCAACCGCCACACCCAAAGAGTTTGGCGCTTTATTACGGAAAGGCTGGATAACTGAAAGGATTAAGTCTTACCTCAAAAAACCGAACATTACTCCTTAGTCACATTAAACAAATGTGGAAACCTTTGTTTAACCTTCTCTGTTTTCGAATAAGAATCAATGATCCCCATAATGAGTGACTTTATCTTACTTTTTCTTTCTGTTACATTAGAATAACATGTGTATTGAAATATTTTAACAACAGCAATCACTACTGACAATAAACGAACATAACCCTTGTAGAAAGACGGCTTCAAAATCAACGCTCTATTTCTAACACTAAAATACAAATAATAAGCAGGTTTTGCATTTAGCCCAAAACGTTCACCTGCTTCATGATACAGAATTGCTTTAGGCTCATAGTAAAGCCGATATTTTTTTTTAGTCAATTGAAAACAAAATTTTAAGTCTTCATAATACATAAATAGATTTTCACTCAATTGCCCTGCTTCATAAAAAGCTTCATTAGGAATAAGTACACAACAGCCCGTAGCATAAGTCACCGGTTTTCGAACACTAAACGCCCCTGTGTCCTTTTTTCCTGCCCCATAAGCCTTACCAACAGCCATCCACCAACTAACATAACCACCTGCGTACCACAATACAGATTTATCCTCATAGGTATATATTTTTCCCGTTACAAGCCCTACGTTTTTTTCTTCTTGTGCACAACAAACCAACTCTTGCAGGCATGTGGCACTCAACACAGCATCCTGATTTAACAACAATACATAATCAGTATTTGCCTTAGTTGCCTGTTTTACACCCACGTTATTTGCAACTGAAAAGCCCATATTTGATGGCATTTTTATATACGAAGCATCAACATTACCTAATGTTATATACTCATGACATTTACTTGTTGTGCTATTATCTACTACAAATATTTTAAAGTTTTTATAAGTGCTTTCAAATACAGAGTCTATGCATCTTTTCAAAATAACCGCATTATTATATGCAACAATGATTATACCGACTTTATGTGTGATTCTTCTAACCCTCTCCCTCAATACCGCAACTTTACACTCAGCACATGTCGCATCCCCAAGTAAAGCCAATACTGGCCAGCATACTCAACGCTTATACTTTTTTGGGAGTAAGAAAAACCTGCATTTATTTTTTTGATATTGAAATCATCAAATTCTTCATCTTCTTTGCTTAATACGAGTTCTTGAAAACGATACTTAATTTCACTCACATTCAAACTCGTCCCTGCTCTAATCTGAAAGTTTCGAGTCAATGAACGCTCCACACCCACAGCAATATAAGGAGAGGCATAATAAGGGAAGCCCACATCAGCAACTAACTTTCCTTTATTCTTAGCTAAACCATGATACACCATACCTACCTTATACTCAAAAGGAAGCCCATAACCTCTTTTCCCATTTTCTACAGGGCTTCTTTGCAACCGTCCAAGATTCAACGCAGCCATTCCAAAACTATAGCGTTTCGTTTTGGGTTGATACTGAAGCCCTAAATCCATGCCCCAGCCTAACGCCCATTGAGAGCCATAGAAGTTACCCAAGTACTCCATCGGCAATTTGAACGCCCCCCCTACCGCCACGTAGGAGTTTATTTCTTTTGCAATAGCTAGTGAAGGATTCATAGAATAAGGTTTAATGCTTTTATCTGTTGTGACCATTTCCCCCGCCTCATCTATCTCTGTCACTTCATTCTCGCCATCGCTCTGATAAGCTACCGAAAAGGCATAAAAATATCTTTGGAAGTTTGAGGCATACGCAATTGATCCTTTATTCGATTCCAAAAACCATTGCTCATAGTTAACGGCCCAAACTCGCTGTTCTTTTTCCTTCGCTAAGCCTGCAGGGTTTAATGAAACACCGTCTAGCCCTGAAGCTAAGCCTGTATAGGCCTGTGCTAAACCCGCAGGGCGAGCATAATCGGTGAGAGATAACCAAGGGAAAGCAGCGAGCCCTACTCGGCTTCCTCCACTGGCAAAGCTTACGATTGCAAAAAGCAAACTCCATTGCCACAAGACAAACAAACCCTTTGGGCTATTATTTTTTATTTGGATATTCACCTGCTGTAAGTTACTCAATACCCCATAAATAGACAATTATTCTTGTCAGCTATTTTCAAAAACCTTTTTTCTTTAAAAAATTTGTTTTTTCCTCTTAAAACTCCTTGAAATAAATCAAGTTGGATATTAATTTTCCGCGCGACTTAGGGCTAGTAGCTCAGTTGGTAGAGCAACGCCCTTTTAAGGCGTGGGTCGAAGGTTCGAGCCCTTCCTGGCTCAAAGAAGGTTAGGCTATTTTTAGCCTAACCTTTTTTATTTTATAGCCGCAGGAATTCTTATGAAGATGCTATCTGAATTGCTTGAAACCTCTACTTTTCCCCGTTTTAAAACATTTTTAGAAAATGAAAGTTCCTCGGTGGCTTCAGGAGTATACTCTCAGCCTCTAGCGGCACTTGCCGCTCATGCTTTCCATCAGCTTTCCAAAAAAAAGAAATCTGTCGTACTCATTGTACAATCGCCTAAGGAAGTGGAAATCGTATTGGGAGACTTAAAACAATGGTTACCCGATGAACAGGTACATTACTTTCCTTCTCTTAACTTAGAACCCTATGAATGGCGGCTCCCCTTTGGCCACATCATTGAACAACGCCTCTCGTCCTTTCATTATTTTTTAGGAGGAAACCACGGCGTATGGGTCACAAGCCTAACAGGATTTCTGCAAAAACTACCTGACCCCCGATTAATCAAAAGAGAGATTATTACACTCTCAAAAGGTCAGGAAATTTCTTTTGAAGATTTAAAAGAAAGCTTGATTCACTTAGGTTTTTCTGAAGAAGCCATGGTCGAAGACATGGGTCAATACTCCATTCGGGGGGGAATCATGGACATTTACCCTTATTTAATGGATAACCCTGTTCGCATTGAGCTTTGGGGCGATGAAATTGAATCAATTAGAGAGTTTGACATTTTTTCTCAACGATCAAAAACCGAAACTCAATCCATTGACATACTACCTATTGATGAATGCTGCTTATCCCCCGGAGAAATTGAAGAAGGACTTTTAAACCTCGGCGACTCCTTTGATTCTTCATTAATTGAAGAAGAAATTTCACGACTATTAGAGCTTAATCAACGAACAGGCCTTGCTTGGCAACTCCCTTTCTTTACCCCCAACGAGTCCTCCCTATTGGATTATATTGAAGGGGATCCCTGTATTATTTTAAGTGATAAAAACTCTTTAGGTGCCCATTTAGAAAAATCATTTACCACCTTTCAGCAACATTATCAATCAGCACTTGAAAAGGGCTTTATCGTTGCTCCTCCAGAAAAAATCCTCTTCTCCCTTCAGGAATTAGAAAAGTTATTTCAAACTCATACCACCTACCAAACACTCCGAAAACCTGTGGAAGGCCCTGGGCACTTTCTTTTTGATATTGAGGAACAAACCAATGGAGGGGGTAACCTTAATTCGATCCAATCAGTCTTAGATGACTTACAACAAAAAGACTATCAAGTCTATATTCTTTCTCCTAATCAAGGACAAGCAGAGCGATTAAAAAGTTTATGTAAAGAGTTACCTGTGACCGATGTTTTGATAGGGCAGATTTCAAAAGGGTTTATTTCTCACCAAGATAAAGTCGCCTTATTTACCGATCATCAAATTTTCAATCGCTATAATCGCAGCAACTTTTCTCGAAAGCACCGTGGGGGTGTTTCCATTCCCGATTTTGATGCACTTACTCGCAATGATGTGGTCGTCCATCAAGATTATGGAATTGGGCAGTATTTAGGCATCAAACGAATTCAGATACAAAACTATTCTGTGGATTGCATCCTCCTTTTATATAAAGACAACAGTAAACTTACCATTCCTGTAACTGATTTAAAGAAACTCCTAAAGTATTCGGCAAAAGAAGAAGTCTCTCCCATCCTCTCAAAATTAGGGGGCAAAACATGGGAGCAACTTAAAACCAAAACAAAAAAATCAATCATCAAGTTAGCGAAGGATCTGATTGAGCTTTACGCGAAACGTTCTGCCATTAAAGGTTATTCTTTTAGTAAAGACTCTCATTTTCAACTTGAATTTGAAGATGCTTTTCTCTACGTCCCTACCCCTGACCAAACAAAAGCGATTGGAGAGGTCAAAAAGGACATGGAAGACCCAAAACCCATGGACAGACTCATTTGTGGGGATGTGGGGTTCGGCAAAACAGAGGTCGCCATGCGTGCAGCCTTTAAATGTGTCCTCGATAAAAAGCAAGTAGCTGTGCTCGCCCCTACAACCGTTTTAGTTTCGCAACACTTCTCAAGCTTTCAAGAACGCTTTGGAAACTGGCCTGTACAAATAGAGTACATCAATCGTTTCAGAACTGCAAAAGAAGAAAAGGATGTTCTTCAAAGATTAAAAGAAGGGCAAATAGATATTTTAATTGGCACCCACCGATTAATTTCCAAAGAAGTGGTGTTCAAAGATTTAGGCTTAATTGTTGTAGATGAAGAACAAAAATTTGGGGTTAAGCAAAAGGATAAACTCAAACAAGCAAGGGCCGAGGTGGATGTACTCTCTATGAGTGCTACCCCTATTCCCCGCTCACTCCACATGTCCTTAGTGGGGGCTCGCAACTTCTCTTTAATCCAGACCCCACCAAGAAACCGACTGCCTATTGAAACACGAGTCGTGACTTTTAAAAAGGACTTGATTCGAGAGTCACTTGAAAAAGAATTAGAGAGAGGCGGACAAGCCTTTTTTGTTCACAACCGTGTTCGAGATATTTTAGAAGTTGCTCTGGAAATTGAAAAGCTCATCCCTCAAGCCCGAGTCGGAGTCGCACACGGACAAATGAATGAGAAGGATTTAGAACGGATTATGTTGGGGTTTATCCGCCGTGAATACGATGTTTTAATCTGCACCTCTATTATTGAATCTGGGATTGACATCCCTAATGTCAACACTATCATTATCAACAAAGCTCAGTATTTTGGTCTTTCACAATTATTTCAGATGAGAGGCCGAGTGGGACGTTCTGCGCAACAGGCTTATTGTTTACTCGTGGCTCCCAAAAAAGAAAAGTTTACCGATGAAGCTAAAAAACGATTATATGCCTTAGAAAAATTTACCGAACTGGGAAGTGGCTACAAACTAGCGATGCGAGACTTAGAAATTAGAGGAGCAGGAAACATTTTAGGGGTAGAACAAAGTGGACACATCACTTCCGTAGGCTTTGACACCTACTGCGCCTTATTAAAAGAGGCTGTTCGTGAATTACAAGGTCGCCAAGAAATCCCCATCCCCGAGCCTGAAATTGAATTTGCCAAAGATGCTTTTATCCCTGAGACTTATGTTCAAGATGGACTCCAACGCATCTCCCTTTACCAGAAAATTGCTCGCTACAGCCAGCTTGAAGAGGTTGATGATATTGAAGCAGAGATTAAAGATCGCTTTGGGCCTTTAGTCGCCTCTGTCACAACCTTGCTACAAAAAACACGAGCCCAAATATTTGCCAGAAGCCTTGGTTTTCAAAAGGTAATCTTAAAAAAGCATAAGCTCACTTTGGAGTTTTCTGAAATAGGACAGCCCCAGGCAAAAGAATTGGCATTAATGCTCAGTGGCATAAACCAACCCTTTCATTGCTTAAACCAAACCCCTTTAAAGGTGGAAGTCACTCTCAATGGGCAAACCATTGCGGATCAGATTCTTCAAACCCTAGAGCAACTTGCTTTACTATCTCAAGCGATGGGGAGTTTAAAAGAAAAGGGAACACCCTCTGAGGAATAACCCGACCCTCTTTTCTGTAAAAATACCTTCTAATCAAACTCGAAGGTGATTCCTTTCACGGCCTTTATTATATTACCTATTCAATTAATTAACGGAACACTTTTATGAAACGCATCATTTACGCTCTACTTATTAGTATCAGTCTCGGCTGGACGGCCCCTTTGGATAAAATTATTGCCGTAGTAGGAGATGAAATCATTCTCCAATCAGAAATAAACGAAATGATTGCTGCCTATCAACAACAAGGGCGATCCTTTCAATCAGCCTCCCCTGAAGAAGTTCAAAAAATGCTCCTTAAAAATTTAATTGATGAAAAGGTAATGATTACTATTGCCAATAGAGACACCACTATTATTCTAACAGACGAAGAAGTGGAAAGAACCGTTAAAGATCAAGTTTCAAGAATGTCCACCCAAAACGGAGGCGAAACGCAATTTGAAGCCTTACTTAAAGAGCATATGGGAATGGACTTACAAGGTTATAAAGAGGCCATGCGCTCTCAAATGAGAACCAACTTACTCACACAAAAATTGCGTTATAAATACATAGGCAACACAGAAGCCACAGGCTTAGAGGTTAAAGAGTTCTACAAAAAATATAAGGACAGCATCCCCCCCCTCAACAACAATTTTAAAATTTCCCATTTTGAATACGGAATTAAAGCGAATCGAGAAAATGACAAAAAAGCCTATCGACTTTGTGATTCCCTTATTCGGCTCTTAAATGATGGCTCTAAATTTGAAGACCTTGCCAAAGCTTATTCCGATGACCCCACAGGTTCTGAAGGAGGAGATTTAGGCTTTAACAAAAGAGGAACTTTAGACCCCGTATACGAACGAGTCGCCTTCCGTCTAGGATCGGAGCAATACTCTCGCAAGCCTGTACGCTCACACTTTGGCTATCACATTATTAAAGTCACCGAGAGAAAAGATATTGAAGTGCGCACCTCCCACATTCTCATTATGGTCACCCCCACAGCCGAGGACACCAGCAAAACGATTGCCACTTTAGACTCCCTCAAAAAGGAGGCTTTAAAAAAGCATAACTTTTCTGAAATCGCTAAAAAACTATCAGAAGATAAGGCAACCCGAAAAGAAGGAGGAGACTTAGGTTGGTTTACCCTAGAATCCATCGACCCTGCTTATAAAGAAATTGTCGAAGGTTTAGCGCAAGGGGAGATTAGCTCACCTACCTTAATCGATGGAAAATACCATTTACTCTATGTTGAAAAAAAGCTCGATCAACGAAAGATCACTCTAGAAGAAGACTACAACCGCATCGCCTCTATTGCCAAAAATCAACTCATTAGCAAAAAACTGGAAAAACACCTCGCACGCTGGAAAAAAGAAGTCCATATTGAAAACCGATTGAGTACAGCGACTATAAAACCCTCCATTGGCCCTTCTCTCCCCGTTTCCAAATAAAAAATGGGGCCAGCAGCACCTTACCAAACTCTCGCTCCCTATTATGATTGGGTGATGTCTCATGTGGAATACCCTGAGTGGGCAGAGTATTTAGACCAACTACTTAAGTACTTCAAAAAAAAGCCCACAATGGTTCTCGAATTAGCCGCTGGCACTTGCTCTCTAAGCAAACACCTACAGTCTCAGTGGAAAGAGGCTCGTTTTGTCTTTTCTGATTTATCCTATGAAATGCTTAAGGCTACCCCCTTTAAAAACCTCCCTTTAAAAAGAGTCAACGCAAATGCTCTTTCTCTGCCCTTTAAACCCTCTTTTGATCTTTGCTTAATGATGTATGACTCCATCAATTACTTACTTGAGGAGGACGAATGGGTTCAGTGTCTCACAGAGGTTAGTCAAGCTTTACTCCCTGGTGGAATTTTTATTTTTGATGTCACGACAGAATATAACTCTCGTCAATATTTTTCTGATTCTGTCCTTGTGGAAGACCGAGAAGATTGTCATATTACGAGAGAGAGTTGGTATGAGTCTGACATTAACCTTCAATTCAATCAATTTATCTTTTTTATTAAAAACAAAAATAATGAGTATCATAAGTTTTCTGAAACCCATACCCAACGGGTCCGAGGTATTTCTGACATGAGAAAAATCATTAAAAAAACGCCTTTTAAAGTCCTAAAAGTAATGGATGATTTTACTTTAGCTCCTGCTCACCGCTATTCAAACCGCATACACTTTGTGCTACAAGTTTTATGATTATTACTTTTAATCATGTCACTAAATTTTATAACCAGTGGAAGGCTTTAAACGATGTTCACTTTCGGGTAGAAAAAGGCGAGTTTCTTTTTTTAACCGGCCCTTCGGGAGCAGGAAAGACAACTCTTTTGAAAATGTTGTACATGGAGGAGAAGCCCGATTCAGGGGAAGTGCTTATTTCCTTTAACAAAGACCTTACTTACCGCTCTGGAGAGAGTCACCTTTCTCACGTTCAAAAACTAAGGCAAAAACTGGGTATTGTATTTCAAGACTTTAAACTATTGCCCGATAGAAACATTTTTGACAACGTGGCTTTTGCCCTCCGGGTATCTGGTTATTCTTCGAGAAAAATAAAACTCAGAGTTTATGAAGTTCTCACCTATTGTGGTATTGTACACAAGGCTAAAGCCCTCCCCTCTGCACTTTCTGGGGGAGAACAGCAACGGGTATGTATTGCAAGAGCAATGGTCAATGAACCCTATATTATGATAGCCGATGAACCCACGGGGAATTTAGATTTAGATACAGCTTGGGAAATTATGGAGATTTTCAAAAATATTAATGCTTCAGGAACCGCTATCATCATGGCGACGCATAATTTATCCCTAGTGGAAAAACTGCCCTTTAATAGACTTATTTTAAACAACGGCCGAGTGATGAATCGAAACTATATCTAATTTTTCCAATCTTACCATAGTCAACAATGACGCAAAAAATTACTTTTCCCTTAATGGTTCCTTAAACAAAATCATTAGAGGTTATAGATAATCCAAACAAACCCAAAAAACAAACTTAACCCACAAAAGAATTTTCTCTTCTTCAAGTCCTATGTCTAACTTAATTGAAAAAACCAAACAACTTTTCTCGCCCACTATTTTGGGACGAGGAAAGCAGTACTTTCTTGAAAATCGAATCATCATCCTAACACAAACAAAAAAAATGGTCGAAGCTCGCGTTAATGGGAGCACCATTTATAGCGTTCAGATTATTAATTCCGAAGCCGATTATTTACAAGCAGATTGTAATTGCCCTTACTTTGAAGATGATTACACTCCTTGCAAGCATATATGGGCAACCCTTTTAGAAGCCGATAAAAATAATTGGGCACCTTCTCTCTCAGGAAAAAAGAGTCTCATTGAATTTGATGTGATACCCGAAAGAATCTTTGAAGAGTCCTATGATGACTTTCTAGATGAAGATGATGAGGACGAGGAGCTCTACGAAGAGCAATATGAAAAGGCCTTTCAAAAAAAGAAAAAACAGGCACTAAAACCAAATTGGAGTACCTTATTAAACAGTATTAATGGATTTGTCACAGAAAAAAAGGAGAAGTTCCCCAAGGACACGTCTCAACTTATCTATGTGATTAACATTACCCCTCCCTTCCACTCAAAGGGCATTTATATTCAGTTATTCGAACAGAAAAAAAAGAAAAATGGAGAGTTCGGTGTCCCGCAACAAGCCAAAATAAAACATGAGGATATTTCCAATTTACCTCATCCATTAGACAAAGATCTTCTTTCTATTCTAGTGGGATCACAGCCCGACACCTCTAGCTACCACTACCCCCACTACTCCAACTACATGGATACACATTTTGACATTCCTGATACCTTACAACAAAAAGTCCTAAGCAAAATCAATGAAACAGGAAGGGGTTGCATTAGACAAGAAGAAAGAAATAAAAATTTCGACACTCTTTTTCTGGATAAACAACCTTGGATGTTTAACTTAGAAGCCACCAAAGTAAAAACAAACTATCAGCTCGATGGCTTCTTGGTTCGCAATGACCAAAAAATCCCTATCACAACGCCTCTCTCTGTCTACTCAGGAGGAATTATTATTTGGAAGGATTTTTCATTCGCTTACGTCAAAAATTTAGATAGCTTTCCTTGGATAGCCATACTTGCTAAAGAAGGTTCTATTACCATCCCCAAAAAGGAACAAGAAGCCTTTCTCAATTCTCTCCACAGCATCCCCCTTGACACCACAATTCACCTTCCCCCTGAACTACAACTAAAAAAAGTTTTTCCAAAACCTAAGAAGAAAATATACCTCTACAGCGATGAATCTGATTATCAAAATAAATACCTCCGAGCCGACGTTGAATTCAACTACAACACTCTCGCTATCCCCTTCTTCCACTCACAACAAAAAATAGTAGCGTGGAAAAAGAAAGAGCTTATTCACAGAGAACATAATTTTGAATTAAATACTCACAAAGAACTACTTAATTTAGGCTTTACCGTTCGGCAGCTAAACCTAAACACAGCCCAAAAGCTTTCTTATTTTCAACTACATTCTTCGAGATCCGAGAAATCTATTCAATCACTTTTAGCCAACCATTGGGAGGTTAAGGTGGAGGGCAAGGCTTATCGCAGTGCCGATTCTTTTAGCATGAAGGTTTCTTCAGGGATTGATTGGTTTGAGCTTCATGGTTTCATTCAATACGGAGAAGAAGAGTTTGGCATCCCTGCCTTATTAAAAGCCCTCAAAAAGAATAAAGGATTTATCACCTTAAAAAATGGAGATCTCGGACTACTTCCCGATAAGTGGTTAGAGCAATACGCTCCCTTAATTGATCTTGGTGAAGCAAAATCCGATCACATCCAATTCAAAAGCAACCAAAGTATGCTCATTGATGCTTTAATTGCTGATTTACCAGTAAAGGTAGACGCTACTTTTTCTAAAATCAGAAAAAACCTTCAGGGCTTTAAGGGGCTTAAACCCGTTACCCCCTTAAAAAGTTTTAATGGCACTTTAAGAGAATATCAAAAAGAAGGTTTAAGTTGGTTCTTCTTTCTACAGAAATTTGGCCTCGGCGGTTGTTTGGCCGACGATATGGGCTTAGGCAAAACAGTTCAGTTGCTAGCGTTATTGGATAAAAGAAAAAGAAACACTAATAAAAACAACGGCCCTTTTCTTATCATCATGCCCAAATCTTTGATCTTTAACTGGACAGATGAAATTTTAAAATTCACATCGAATACAAAGGTTTTAAACTACACAGGATTAGGACGAAAAGTTCACCTAGATAATTTCCATGACTATCATGTTATTTTAACTACCTATGGCACCATGAGGCGAGACATACATCAGCTAAAAAATCAATCCTTTGATTATGTTGTACTTGATGAAGCTCAAGCGATTAAAAATGCTTCTTCACAATCAGCCAAAGCCGTACGTCTTTTAAAAGCAAAACATCGGTTGGCTCTTAGCGGTACACCTGTTGAAAACCACTTAGGCGATTTATGGTCTCTTTTTGAGTTTCTCAATCCTGGCATGATGGGACGAGTGAGTTTATTTAATAAAATCAAAAATGATGAATCGAGAAGTGTTTTAAAAAAAGCTCTCACACCATTTATTCTCCGCAGAACAAAAACAGAGGTTGCCAAAGAGCTTCCTGAAAAAACAGAACAAGTCATTTATTGTGATTTAGTAGGTAAACAAAAACAACATTATGAAGAATTAAAAAAGCACTACCAACAATCCCTGCTAGATAACAAAAACAAAGGAGACGTAAAAAAGAATAAAATACAAGTCTTAGAAGCCTTACTTCGATTACGCCAAACAGCTTGTCATCCAGGACTTGTCAACCCTTCTTTACAAAATGAATCCAACAGTAAATTAGACATACTCCAAGAGCAATTATTAGAAGTAGTGGAAGAAGGGCACAAAGTTCTCGTCTTCTCACAATTTACGAGCTTACTCAAATTATTTAAAAAACGATTAGATGAAACAAAAACACCTTATCTTTATTTAGACGGAAAAACAAACAAACGAAAAGAATTGGTGACACGCTTTCAGGAAGATAAGGAAATGCCTGTTTTTTTAATCAGCTTAAAAGCAGGAGGGGTAGGACTCAACTTAACTGCTGCAGATTATGTTTATATCTTAGACCCTTGGTGGAACCCCGCCGTAGAGGCACAAGCTATAGACAGAGCCCATCGCATTGGACAGAAGAAGCCAGTTTTTGCTTACAAACTTATCACGCGGGGGACTGTAGAAGAAAAAGTATTAGAACTGCAAAACAGTAAGAAGAAGTTGATGAAAGACGTGATCAATGAAGACACAAGTATCATCAAAAATTTAACTAAAGATGAGTTGTCTTTTTTACTTTCATAGTCTTTATCATTTATTTAGGACACGATGGAATTAACTACCGATTTAAACTTAGAAAAGCAACTAAGCAGTATACAACACGAAGCCGTTACCCACCAAGACGGGCCTCAGCTTCTATTAGCAGGGGCAGGCAGTGGAAAAACCCGTGTTTTAACCTATAAAATAGCCTCATTACTCGCTGACAAAAAAGCTTATCCCTCTCAAATTTTAGCCGTAACTTTTACCAATAAGGCTGCTCAAGAGATGAAGGCACGCCTCTCCAAAATTTTAGACTCTTCTGTTGCTTTGCAATGGATGGGAACCTTTCACTCTATTTGTGCTCGCTTTCTCAGGATGTATGGAAGCAAGCTAGGCTACACCTCTAATTTTACTATTTACGACACCAATGACCAAAAAAGCTTTCTCAAAAAAATGCTCAAGGCCACGGGAGAAGAAGAACTCACTCCTGAAATTTTGCGCTTCCGTATCAGTGCTTTTAAAAATCAATTTACCGAACCTAAAGAAGCACGCCAAAATGCCATGGGACAAGAAGATGAGAAAGTGGCTCTTTTTTACCATAAATACCAAGAAGAATTACTGAAAAATAATTCGATGGATTTTGACGATCTTATTTTCCAAACTATCAAACTGATGCAAAGTGATGCTGAGTTACGAGAAAGCTTTCACGATCGATTTAAATATGTATTAGTCGATGAATTTCAAGATACCAATAGAGCTCAATTCCTTTTGATCCAACTCTTTTTAGGCCCTCACAACAATTTAACAGTCGTGGGAGATGATGATCAAAGTATCTATGGCTGGCGTGGGGCTGACATCAACAACATCCTTAGTTTTAATAAAAACTTTTCAAATGCAAACATCATTAAGCTCGAACAAAACTACCGCTCCACCCAAAATATTTTGGGG
>CAZLBO010000020.1:0-14312 GCA_964557725.1 uncultured Bifidobacteriales bacterium
AACTTCAGGAAGTAGAACCAATTAAAATAGCTTCGCAAGTGTCCTTTAATGAACTTCAATTAAAGCTAGAAGGGTTAAGTTTCGAAAATATTAAGGGCTCTCAATTACAAGGGATAGGTGAGTATAGTTTAAAAACAAAAAAAGGGTTGGTAAAGGTAGGTGCTAGTGATTTTGAATTGTTGATTCCCGACAACCATCAATTAAAAATGAAAGAATTACAGTTAATCGTAGCAATTGATACACCTGCTATCCGCATAGAATCTGATGTAAAAGGGGGGAGTTATGCTCACTCTAAAGGGCCTCTTTCTATTAAAAGTAAGGTACCTAATGCTAATTTAATTTTGACTATACCATTACAAGGAAAGCGATCTTTAAGGCGAAATGAGCTAGAGGTATATGCAAGTATAGAAGATTTTGATGGGCGTTATAATGTTAATTCATTGGCGAAGGGGGCGCTCAGAAGCTTTTGGAAAATTTTTACTCCCAGCAAAAGGAAGTCAAGACAAAGGAGGTCAAGACCATTTGATTTAAGTTTGTCGGTGTTTTCGGAGGGGACAAATAACTGGATTAAATCTAATTATTTTGATGCCAATTTTGTGAATGATATTAGTGTTAAGGGGACTTACCCTAACCTTTTATATACTGGTCAAGTAAGCGCTATAGGTGGCAGTTTTGGAAAAGGTGAATTTGCTTTTCCTATTAAGGAGATGCAAGTAGACTGGTTAAATGAGGGAGTGGATGAAGGAAAAATTGTTTTTCAAGCGGAAAAGCAAGTGGCCGAAACTTGCAAAAAAGGGTTGGGAGTAGATAGTTGTTTTTTAAATATTAATTTAGATGGAAAGTTAGGTCAGAGTGATTTCTCTTATGGAGGAACTTGTGGAGAAGAGCTGGGAGCAACCATTAGCCCATTAGCGTTGATGAGTGCTGCAAGCCTAGGGTGTCTTGAGCCTGAGAGTAATTCAAGAAAAGCGTTGGTGCGGTTTGTAGAATCACAGGTTAATAGTCAAATACACAAATATACAAAAGGGGCTAGAGGAAACTTTATAGAAAGTATCGAAATTGATGGTGCAGATAATTATTTTTTAGATGAAGAATCGGAAGAACTAGGGGCTTCAAATTCTAATGAGTTTTCTGATGACAGAGTAATAGGGGTTAACATAACTTCTAAACAAAATACTTGGGGGTTTAGATTAAGAGGAAAGGCCGGCTTTGTTTCTAATTCAGAAAAAGGGTATGATATGGCATATGAAACAGGGGTGGAATGGCTTCCTAGTTTGAATAAATTATCAAATAATTCAACATGGAGGCATAGGGTCAAAAACAATGTTAAAATAGAAGCAAAGTTAAAGTCTAGTCCTAAAAACAATGAAACAACAGATGATGAAACTAATCGGGAGACGCACTTTCAGATAGGTGTTAATTATCAGTATGAGTTTTGGGATATATGGGAATGACGCTTCTTAAAATGTTAAAATTTTTATTATTCCTTTTTGTAATTTGGAGTTACTCTTCCATTAAAATAAAAGTGGAGGGAGGAAAGTTTTATAGTAATCGTAAAATTATCTCTTGGGTAGAATATTCTGCCCCTAGGGGAGATTCTCTTCAAATACATTTGCGTAAATGGATTGAGAATGCCACATTTGATGTAGTATATGAATATGAAAACAAGGGCTTTTTTGATGTAAAGCTTCAATGGAAAATTGACTCCGAACCCAATTTAAAGCAAAGTGAACCCGTGTGGAATGTGACGGTTGTCGTCATAGAAGGGGTGCGTTATTTATTTGGTAAGGTAAACTATATCACAACAGATAAATCTGTTCCTCTTGTAGATTCCTCGGAGTTTAAAAGCAAAAGAAAGCTGCCTTTTGCTTCTGAAATAGCGGAATTAGATAAAAGCACTCTTGAAAAAAGGTATGGCGATGCAGGTTATGCTAAAAGAACCGTTCGTTTAGTGACGGAAATCAATGAAGAAGATAAAGTAGTGGATGTCACTTATAAAGTAACCCCAAATTATTTGGTGATTTTTGATTCGCTGATTATTAGAAATAAAAAGGAAAATAGGAAAAATTATGTACCAGGAATATCGGATAAAAAGTTTATTCAAGGGCTGTTAAAAATAAAAGAAGGCGAAATGGTCAGCCTTTCAAAAACCAATAATTTTAAATCTAAATTAAAATCGACTCGAGTTTTTAATTCGGTAAGGTTAAAAGATAGTTTGATTGATGCTGAAACAGGAAGAAGTATTCTGATAGCTAATTTGATAGAAAGTGCACCAGGTAAGATATTTGGTTCTTTGTTTTGGAATAGTTTTGAAGGCTTTGGTACAGAAGGAGGCTGGTCACACAATAATATTTTTGGAGAATTTTATCAGGGAAAATTAAAAGCTAGGGTCGCACAACGGAGGCAGATAGCCTCGATTAAATTAACCAACCCTTTGCTTTTTGGGTATCGTTTAAAGTTTGAAAATGCATTTGATTTTATTTGGAGGCAAGATACAAGCCTGTCACAACCAGCTTTTCAGGCCTTATTTTCATCCTCTTTAGGGTGGTCGCGGTGGAAGTTTATGAGAAGTTTGCATAAACTAGAGTTTGATTTTACACAAAATAATCAGTATAGAAAAGTGGATTCAAATGTTGTTTTCACTGGTTTTGAGGTAGAAAAGGATAGAGCGATTAACCTGAACTTTATCAACTCACTCTCTTTATTGTTTGTGGACAATGAGTTTAATCCAAGAAGAGGGGCAAAGTTTACTTTTATCTATGGAAATGGAGGGCCTTTAATAGAGGATAATAAGTTTAAGTTATTGAAAATACGTCATAATTGGGGGGAAGTAAATAGCTCTTATTACATTCCTCTTGCGAGTTGGTTTATCGTCGCCCTTCGAGTGGATGGAGGCTCCTTTTATGGAACGAATGGGGGGTCAAACTCAGATCGTTTTTTTATGGGAGGGCCTAATACCATTAGAAATAAGGACTTTGAAGAAGTTTGCCCTCAAAAGGATTCGGTGACTACAAATCTTGAAAAAGGAAAAATTACCGTTGAATGTCGCACAAAATTAACCCCTGTATATTATTTGACTTCCCTTGAGATGAGAGTGAAACCTTTTAAATGGGCCAGGCCTCGAAATCATAAATATTTATCAAAAGTAAGAGGGCTTCAGGTCGTTCCTTTTACTGATTTTGGACGGGTTTGGGATAAAAAAATAGGTTTGAGGCCAGAAGGAAAGGGGCATGATGTGGGGCTAGGGCTTCGCTTTCCTGTTTTAGTCTTTAATCTACGCTTTGATATGGCTAAGGGTGTCAATAATAACTACGGTTGGGATGAGTGGAGGTTTATTTTAGATTTGGCTCAGGCCTTTTAAAAATAAAAGTTGGTCTTAAAATTTTAACTACTTACTTTATCTTTGTGATAGAGGTTTTAGAAACGAGGAAATACCATAATGAAAAATAAAATAAAATGGATCTTGGCATTATGCCTGCTTATTACATTCTCCCCATTGTCTTTGTGGGCTGAGGAAGAAAACACAGAAGTTGAAGTTGAAAAAACAGAAGTGCTAAAGGTGCCACCAAGAGGCCAAAAGGGAAGGGTGACGATCAAAACAGTACCAGCCAAAGCCATTGTCTATTTGGATGGGGATGAATTGGGAATGTCTCCTATTGAAGACCTAGAGTTTAGAAGTGGTCGTTTTGATTTGACCATCATGCTTAGAGGAGAAGAATTGTACAATAAGCGAGTGAATGTATGGCCAGGAAAAACTTTGTTGGTTGATGAAACATTAACGATGCCTTATGGAACAGTGATAATTACCACAAAGCCAAGTAAAGCACAAGTTTATATGGATGGAAGCTTTATAATGAAAACGGAAGGTGGGCCTTTGACGATAAATAATATTGAAGCCGGAAATCACACTATCCGCGCTAAAATCGGGAGACGAAAATCAAGAAGTCAAGAAGTTACGATTAATGGAGAAGATACGGTTCACGTAAATCTTACGATTCGATAGCTTAATTAAGATTATAAAATAACGCTAAAAAAGCCTTTCCTAAATAGGAAAGGCTTTTTTTATAGAGAGAAGAAAAGAGATTAAAGATTAGGGTGTAGCCCACATTCTCTTTTATCTAAAACCTTAGTTGGATCAAAATAGGTCTTTTCCATAGGTAAGTTGTTTTCAGTTAAATAGGTTTCCAATTCTTTTTCTGTCCAGTGAAAGACAGGGCTAATTTTTAACATATTATTTTGGCCTTTGGAAGCAATATCTAATGATTGCCTAAAATTAGTTTGCTCTTTTCTAATCGCAGTTAACCAAACCTTAGGCTTTAATTCAGCAAGACCTCTTTTAAATGGTTCGAGTTTTACTTCTTCTGTAAACTTATCATGAATCTCCTTTTTTTCAATAGGAGGAATTCCCCCATAAATAGCATCTCTATATAAGGCGGTAGTTGCGGGAACATAGATTTTAATGTTGAGCTTTAATTTATCTATAAGGTTTAAAGCAAATTGATAAGTCTTGGCCGTATTATACCCAGAGTCTGCCCATAACACAGGGATGTTAGGGTAAACTTGAGTCGCTAAATGTAAGATGACGGCTTCATGAGGACCAAAGTTTGTAGAGACTATCATATCTTCTTGAGAAAACTCTAAAGCCCACTCGACCATCTCGAGTGCGGTTTTTTTGTTTAATGTTTGATTAATATTATTGAGTTCATTCATATTAGAATTCCTTTAAGTACTAAAGATTTATTTAGACTTTCCCTGATTGGCGACGGCATTCATAGCCTTTGCAATAGCTTCTTGATCGCCAAGGTAGTAGCTTTTAATGGGCTTAAGGTTTTCATCTAATTCATAAACTAAAGGAGCCCCTGTAGGAATGTTAATAGATAATATTTCTTCTTCTGTTTTGTTATCTAAATATTTTACCAGTGCTCTTAGGCTATTTCCATGAGCGGCAATAATTACTTTTTTGCCTGATTTAATAGTAGGTGCAATTTCCTCATTCCATAAAACAAGAAAACGTGCAACAGTCTCTTTAAGGCTTTCTGTCGTAGGAAGTTCAGAAGCTTCCAAAGCGGAGTAACGTCTATCTTTTCCTGGGAATCGTTCATCTTCTTTATCTAGTTCAGGAGGAGGTACATCATAGCTTCTTCTCCAAATTTTGACTTGTTCTTCTCCGTGTTTCTCTGCGGTTTCAGACTTATTTAAACCTTGAAGAGAGCCGTAATGTCTTTCATTTAAGCGCCACTTTCTCAAAACAGGAATCCACATTTGGTCGGTTTCATCAAGTATGTTCCAAAGAGTTCTAATGGCTCTTTTTAAGACAGAGGTATAAGCAATATCAAAGGTGTAATTTTCTGATTTTAATAATTTTCCTGCATTTTTAGCTTGAACAAGTCCTTCTTCTGACAAATCAACATCCGTCCATCCTGTAAAGCGGTTTTCTTTGTTCCATGTGCTCTCGCCGTGTCTTACCAATACTAGTTTATACATATTTATCCTTTTAATCTCTGTGTGTATTTTGGGGATAAATTTAATAAAATCTCTAAGAGATTGGAACGAAAGAATGTAAGGGGTTTTAGACTAAGGGTTAGGAGGCCAGCCAAAACCCGATCCTGGTTCTCCAGGGCCTGGAATTATATTTTTTGAAGTCGTGGGAGGAGTCGCCTTATTTGCATAAAAATAAGCCCCTATTCCACCTGCAGCCAATACTCCTGCTCCTATGGAAACATAAAGCCATGTATGACTCTTCTCTTTCTCAATCACTGCTTCATGCTTTCTGGCATTTCCTTCACTGGATTCTGATTCGCCTGCAAGTTCTATCGCACTACTTTTTAACAGGCTATCATATGAAGCTTCTGGTATAGCAGCTTCCTTGATGAAGGGAGAAAGCTCAATAGAAATGTGATTATCTTCTTCTTGAGGTTCGTATTCAATTTCCTCTTTTGCGACAAGTATAAAACGGACAAAGGGGGCATCTTTAGTATCGATGCCTCTTTCCCACTCTATTGATTCAATAAAGTCTGGCAGTTGAAGTGATGGAGGATCAGACAAAGGGGTGGTGTTCAGAAAAACCCCTACTAAATGAGTTTTGTTTTGAGAAAGAAAGATATGAGTATTTCCAGGAATTTCATCAAAGGTAATGTTAAGTAGTGATGCTTTTGACTCTCAAATGTTATCATCTATCGTTTTAATATTAATATCACTAAAGGTGACATATTACACTAACAAGTACAAATCAAAGGTAATGTTAAGTTGTGAAGCTTTTGACTCTAAAATTTTGTCATCTATCGTTTTAATATGACTAGCACTAGAGGTGACTTCTGGCTCTAACCAGGGCAATTCAATAATCACTTCGCCTTCTCCCATAGTGTGAGTCACTTCAACTTTTTTCTTTAGATACAGATATAGAGTAATTTTGGCGGTCGTATCTTTTTTAATGACTTCAAGGAAGTGGATAGGGTTGAGCAATTGGAGCGCTTCTACCTCGCTACTTTCTACTCCTGAAAGGTGAATTAGAGCGGTGTGTGTGCCATCAATATTTTTTTGTTCTATGTGGACTTCAGGTAATTCTCCTGATATTTTGAGGTGTAGCTTAACAAAACTATCATCTGAATACATCTCTATTTCTGTTAAGTGAGAAGCTTCAATTGATTGAAGAAGTGAAAAAATGAAGATAAATGGTATAAGTGCTCTCAAAATTACCCTTTCATAAACTCAACAACTCATGGAAGTTGTTTTCGATAAAGAAAATATAGGAAATAATTGAAAAACTTCCCCATCGGGAAGGGGATTACCTGAAATTACTGAAAAACAGCTAAAAGAACTCTAAGAAATGAGGTTTAAGCAACATTTCTTAAATTTTTTGCCTGAACCACAGGGGCATGGCTCATTTCTTCCCGTGTGATTTGTTTTTTTTTGATGAGTGGTACCCTTTAAACTTCCATCAAGCCTGATTTTTGAGGTGATGCTTTGCTCAAGTGAACGTGCCCATTCAGACCATTCAGAAGCCTGGGGAGCTTGTCCTGATTGACCTAAGTATTCAAAATATTGAGAGATAAGATTTGGGGTGAGCAATTTTATATTTGAAGAAAGGTTGAGCCTGTTGAGAGTTGTTAAAATAACATTTTCTAAGTCGAGAGAATGCTGGATCGTTTGGTTTTGGAGTGAGGACTTCCATACTTGGGCAAAAATAGACAAGATTTCAGAAGCAACACCTTTGATGCTTGAATCAAGAAAAAGAAAATGATCGGAGCCTTCATAATCGGGAATCCATTGTTCAATATCCATGTGACTTTTCCTTGCGTTTCTTTAACAAGGAGTAAGCTAATATAATGTTAATCATTACCCAATGTGATTACTCGTATTTGATGTTCTCTTTCGTTAAGTAGCTGTAAGATTCTTCTTTTGTTTTTTCAGAAGAGAGAATAGAGGAAAGAAGATCCTGATATTGATTGTTTTGTGGCGCAGTGTGGATGGCCTTATCCAAATAAATTAATGCTTTATCTGTTTTCTTTTTCTTTAAAAGTGATTTGGCGAGCAGGTACTGAATGTGATGTGCTGTAGGGTCAAGTGATTCAATATTAACCAATGTATTTGTTAGTTTTTGGGGAGCGTTAAATTTGCGAATAGCATCCACAGTGAGCTTTTGGATTTGTCCATTAAAGGGATATTGATTGAGAAGTTGAGAACAATATTTAAGGGTTTTAGGCAAGTCGCGACCTTCTGTATCGATTTTGAACTGGCTAATGACATAGGGGAGCTTTAATCCCTGCTCTTTAATTAAGCGAGGAAGTATTTTTTTAATTTCATCCATGCTGTTGAGTTGGCTATATGCTTGGTGAAGCATTGCCACAGGAGTAATATTTTGAGGTTCTAATTGGCTCCACTTTTTTAAATAGGGGATTGATTTGTGATAATTATCTGTAGCAATGGCAAATGCTCCTCCCTTTTTTAAAACCTCTAAATTGTTTTTGTTTCTGTAATAGATAAACTTATAGATGTCGAGAGTGGAGTCGGCTGATTGAATGGCTTCTGCAAATTTTAAGGCTAGTTTTACATCATTTCTGTAACTTTTGAATCCAAGCTCTAGAATTTGATAAAGGTAGGGAGAATTTTGATCCTTTGCGAGGGAGTATATTTTGTAAAAGAGTGTGCGGTACTCTTTGTTTTTGTTGACTAAGTTAAATAATATAAAATGTCCCTTTTTGGTTTGCTGGTTGCTTTTGTAAGAGAGGTAAAGAGGTCTGACAAAGTGTGGGTATTGTAATACATTTGAAATCATAAACTGCTGAAAATATTTTAATTTTTTATAATTTCCAGTGACTAAAAAATGCTGAATTAGAACTTGTCGTCCTTTGAAGTAATCAGGGTATTTCTTTACGGCTCTTAAGATTTCTTTCGTCTCTCCCCACAAAGTATATTTAAGCTCGGCTGCTTGAAAAACAAATTGTTTGGGTGGGTTAGGCTGACTATTAATGTTATTTAATATATTTAAAAGAGCGGAAGTGTCTTTTTGGGTAGAAGCTTCTTGATGTTGTTTTAAGAACGGACCCAATAATTCAATTTGTTTTTTTGAAAGTTTATTGTTTAGAGGTTCGCTACCAAAAGCATTGCTAAATAGAGTGGTAAATAGTGTTAATAGAATAATCCATTTCATTTGATTAATGGTATAGTTGAAATTGTTCATGTTTTCCCTTTATTATGATTGAGTCGTTTTTTGCTTAGTGGATGGCGCGAATGGCCTTAAGCGAAGAAGAGCTTGAGAAAGCTGTAAGAGAGGCTTGTGGTTTTATTTTACCCCAATCATGGACGGGAGTCAATAGTAAAAGGCTACAATTTTAATTTAGGGAGCAGGGTTGGGGTTTTTTAGATGAATTTTTTCTATAGCTTCTATTACTTTTGGAGAAAGTTTAACTTCAGAGGCCTGAATGTTTTCAGTTAATTGACTTATTTGAGTTGCCCCAATAATGATGCTACTTAAATAAGGTTTTGTTAAAAGATATGCTAATGCCATTTGAGAAGGGAGTAGATTATTGTTGGCTGCTAGTTTAACGTATTCATTTGTTGCGGACATCGAATTATTGGATGAGTAGCGATTCATGGATTTTCCATAGCGATGGAGCCTAGATTGCAAGGGGCTTTTTCCCTTTAAGTATTTACCACTTAGCACTCCAAAACCTAAGGGCGAATATGCCAATAGACTCAATTTTTCACGATGTGATACTTCTGCACAGCCAATTTCAAATGTACGATTAAGCAAACTGTACGGATTTTGAACCGAAACTGGACGTGGCATTTTGAGCTCATCGGCATACTTGATAAAACTCATTAAACCCCAAGGTGTTTCATTAGATAATCCGTAATGTCTTATTTTCCCCTGTTGAATAAATTGATGAATTGTTTTTAACGTTTCTTTAATAGAAAATTCTTTTTCATCAGAAGAAGGAGTGTAGCCTAAACGCCCAAAATAATTAGTACTTCGTTCTGGCCAGTGTAACTGGTAAAGATCAATATAGTCAGTTTGGAGTCTTTGAAGGCTTCCTGTAAGGGCCTTTTCTATGTTGATTTGATTGTATGTGAAATTTGAATTTCTGATCCATGTTAGATGTTGAGAGGGACCAGCGACTTTTGTAGCAAGAATAAACTGATCACGGTTTTTTCGCTCATGAATCCAGTGGCCAATATATGTTTCAGTTTGCGAATAAGTTTCGGCCTTGGAGGGGACGGGGTACATTTCTGCGGTATCAATAAAGTTGATTCCGTGTTCCAGAGCATAATCTAGTTGTTGAAATGATTCTTTTTGTGAGTTTTGTTCTCCCCAGGTCATTGTTCCTAGGCAAATATCACTGACTTGGATTTGTGTGTTTCCTAATTCTCTGTAATTCATAGGTCGTTTAGGTTAAAAAGAAAAAGGAAACCCAGAAGGGTTTCCTTTTAAATCTAGAACTCAGATAATTATTTTTTTAACCATCTAGTAATAGTCAAAGCAGAAACTTTGAAACGTCTTACCGCTTCAGCTAATCCACCACGACCATTTTTAGCGTTGAATTTTGCAACAAATGCAACAACTTGTTTCTTTTTGGCAGCAGTGTAACGAATGGCTACTTGCTTAGAAGCTTTCTTAGTGGCCTTTTTAGAAGCTTTTTTCACTACTTTTTTCTTTGTAGCTTTTTTAGCAACTTTTTTCGCTACCGTTTTCTTGGCAACTTTTTTCGTTACTTTTTCAGCAATTTTCTTTTTAGCAACTACTTTTTTCTTTGTTGCTTTCTTCTTGGTAGCTTTCTTTTTTTTTGCTGCCATGTTATCTCCTCTTTAATGTTTTATTTATTAATAAAGTTTGACAAATAAAAATTGCTTTATCAAGCTTTTCATAAAGATATATTAAATAAAATGCGAAGTCAAATAATAAAGTTGTATGTCATCGAAACTTTTATAATTCAGTGGGCATTTGTTCGATAAAGAGAGGCGTAATATGTGAAGATTTCAAAATCATAGGATTAAATAGCTCTTCAAATTTAGTGTTCCCATTCAATAATAAAACCTGCTGTTTGGGTAGTGTAAGGTAATACCCAAGCTCCATTATGTGTATATCCACTGTACATTAATGTGTTAAAGTAGTGAGAAGCATTTGAATATTGGGTGTTTAAGTACTCTATTGGCTCATTGGTGGTCCATTTCCAAGTGTTATTTATACTTGTTAAGCCTATCCAGAGGGGGTAGTTATTTTTAGTTATGGATTGTATAAAGTTGTTTTCTAGTTGATTTTGAATAGTAGCAAGGTGTCCAGAGAGTCTTTTACAGGTGGCTTGAGCTTGCTCCCATGTCATTTCTTGAGTAATATGAAGATAGTAATGTGTGTTAAATTTTTGACTCATATTCTTTAAACGAGTGATGTCATTGTTTCTGAGATGAAGGGCGATTTTTGCATAATTGAGGTTGTAATGCTGTTTTGGGCTTTTATTCCAAAGATAGATGGCCTTTTCAAGGGTTTGTTGTGGGAGGCTAGGGCTTTCAAACATAAAGGTGTCGGGTGGTGTTTTAAGATAATGTTCTATGACTTTAAGTTCATTATTTTGACAATTCAAATAAGAAAGTGGCATTTTATAAAGGGGCTCAAGATTGTTGATTTTGTTATTTGAACAATTCAATTTAGTGAGATTAAGTTTGTGAAGGGGTATTATTGATTGGAGATTGTTTCCCTTTATGTTTAACTCTTTTAAATCGGGGCTATAAAGAATAGGTAAACTGTCTAATTGATTATGGCTTAAGTTTAGATTGATAATGCTAACTTTATTGAGAGAAGTGTAGTTTTGAAGCTGATTATGGGAAATATCTAATGATTTCAACTCCATTCCACTTAATGCAGAAGCGTCGAGTATATGGGTATTAGCAAGTTCTAATTGGATGATATCTTTTCCGATTAAGGGTGTAATATCATTAATTGGGTTATTACTTAGGGATAATTTTTGAATTCGAATTGTTTTTAAGCCTCTAATGTCAGAAAGTTTATTGTGACTAAGGTTTACCTCTTGCAGTGAAGAAGTTGTTAGCATGGGTATTTGTTGAATTTTGTTGTGCATTAGGTTGAGGTAGTTTAGTGACATATGATTAATCGAGGGAAACTTTTTGATTTTATTGTATTCTAAATTTAGAAATCGAATGGTATTGTTCTTTAAGGGGAAGGATGAAATGCGATTAAAGCCTAAATCTATGGATTTTAAGGGGAGATTGATAAGAGGGGTTAATTCTGTGATTAAATTGGATTGAGCCCATAAATACTTAATGGAACTATTTGTCAGGGGAGTTAAGTCTTGGATATCATTGTTGTAGATTTTTATGCCCTCTATTTTAGAATCGATTAAAAAATCAACATTGGTTAAATTTTGATGAGAAGCTTTAAGGTGAAGAGGGGGGAGGTGAGCAAGAATTTTTTGAGGAAGGTTCTTTATTGAGTGAAGAGTGAGTGAATTTAACGTGGTGAGATTTTTTATATAAGATATATAGGAGGAGAGTTGTTTTTGAGTTAAATCTTTTACGTCTAATTGATCGGCAAGGTTGATGCTTGGATCAATGGATTGAAGCTCTGTTAACTTTGCTAAGGCCGAGTCTATTTGTCCTAGCTTCCATAAATGAATAACATCAATAGCTAAGAAATCTGCTTTTTTTGAAGAGTGAGGGTAGTTTTTGAAATATCGCTTTTTGATTTGTTGTGTGTATCTTCGCAATGGAGTGTTTCCTCTTGCAAGCCGGTAAGCTTCAATGAGAGCCGTTTCGGCTACTTTCTGTTTATGATAATCCTCGGAGATAATTAATAGTTCATGGATAGCTTCTTCTGATTCTCCTGTGGCTTCCAGTGCTTCTGCGGCAATGAGTGGACTGGCCTTTTCAGGGAGCGAGAGCCTGGAGATTTGGATGGACTGTATAAATAAAGAATCAGAAGAAGTGATAAACCCAATGTGATTAAACCCTTTTCCCTTTAGAGGTAAATGTTCTTGAATAGAGACTATTTTTTTTCCATTGAGAAAGTAAGTAAGTTTATTTTTCTTTTTCTCAAGCACCAAAGTGGTGAGTGTATTTTTTGTTGTTGTATTAGAGAATATGTTTTTTTGTAAAATTTTCTGTTGATTTGTTTTGATGATTTCATCCAAGGCTCCATGTTCATTAGCGAATATAAGGGTGTATCCTGCTGGTGGGGAAAGAGGAGAGGGAAGTGGCTGGTTTTTAGCCTGTAAACTAAGCATAAATGATTCAGGGGGCGTTTTATAAATTAGTTTGATTTTGATACGAACATTGTTACGGAGCTTCTTACTATGGAGGCTTGAGAACCAGCACCATTGGTTAGGAACAAGCAACATTCCTTGAGGTGTGGTTAAAAAAGAGGGGACAGAGTGTTGATTGCGTCCATCCTTAAAAGCAAATGATTTTAAAGGGTTTGAATTTTTAGTGAATGATTGGGAGAAAATAGGAATCCAATTGCCTAATTCTTTTTCATTTTCCTTAAAAAGATAGAACGCAAAAATAATGAGAAGAGAGAATAAGATTCCGGTAAAAAGAAGAAGAGGTTTATGCTTTACCATTTTCTTTTTAAGGAGGTAGAAAAACCCAGGGGGTTGTGCACTAATGGGTTCTCCTGCTTGATAATGTTCAAGATCCTCTTTGAGTTGCAGAGCAGAAGAATAACGTTCATGCTGAGGGTTTCTTAATGCTTTAAGTAGAATGGCCTCTAAATCCTTGGATAAGTCCTTGTTATAGAATCTAGGGTTAACAGGTTCGTGAAATTGAAGTCTTTTAATATCTAACAAAACATTATTAGAGCTATTAAAGTGTTTTTTACCTGTTAACATTTGATAAGCAACAGCTCCAACGCCATATATATCTGCTCTTTCATTAATTTTTTTGTTGAGAGAAGCCTGTTCTGGTGCCATATATTCTATGGTTCCAAAGAGTTGACCTTGGCGTGTTGTTTCAAACTCAGATTTTTCTTGTGTGTTTTTAGCAATGCCAAAGTCCATGATGATGGGTTCTCCATCTTCTCGTATCATAATATTATGTGGTTTAATGTCTCGGTGTAAAATACCGTGTTCATGGGCAAATTGAATGGCTGAGCATATCTGCTTGATAATGGCAATGGATTGCGATTCAAATAATGTATTGAATTGGAGGGTTTGGATAGGGATAAGTGAGGTTTCACTTTCCTTTTGAAGATGAGTGATAGCAGGAATGATATCTAATTTCCCTGTTTTTCTTTGAGTTTCAGACTGGAAGGTTAATAGTTGAGAAAGAGGGACTCCCTTAACATACTCCATGGCAATAAAGTTAACTCCTTGTACCACGCCTACTTCATGTATTCGGCAAATCCCTCGATGACTGAGTTGGGAAAGGATTTGAGCTTCACGCAAAAAACGTTGGAGTTCTGCTTGAGGGGCGTTTCCCTTCATCAGTAAAGTTTTAATGGCGACTATGTTTCCAAATTGGTCGATTCCCTTCCATACCTCGCCAACACCTCCTTTGCCAATAAGGCTGATGAGTTGGTATTTGCCAAAGATACGATGTTCAGTTGTTTCTGTTTTATTTTCATCAGTCAATAAGGTGTTGTTTGAAAGATTACCACTGATAACAGACATGACGGGCATGCTTCGATCGGATTGTTTTGATTTGATAGAAAACTGGAATTTAAAAAGATAACAAGGGTTTTGAGGGGGGCCAATGGTCAAGGCCTTCCAACCTTGTGGATGTTTAGTTGGTTCCTCTTCTTTTGAACGGTACCTCTTCATAACCCATCCTTCGGGTAAGTTGGATAAAATATGGTTGAGGGTACT
>CAZLBO010000021.1:0-14225 GCA_964557725.1 uncultured Bifidobacteriales bacterium
ATGTTTCTATAGGCAATGGTACTATTATTGGTCCCAGATGTAAAATATACACGTTAAATCACAATTACAAATCTACAAAAGCTATTCCTTATGATGATGCAATTATTGCAAAACCTGTAACAATTGGAGAAAATGTATGGATCGGGTTTAATTGCACGATTCTTAAAAATGTTTCCATTGGAGACAACTGCATTATTGCTGCTGGTAGCGTTATTACCCAAAACTTCCCTGCAAACAAATTAATTGCAGGCAATCCGGCAAAAATCATTAAAGACCTATCACCCAGAGGAAAAATATGACTTCCATCAAAAAAGGGAATCTCACTCCATTTAGTTTAGTCACTACATATAACAACCAAGAGGGGGAGAATTGGTATCATCCTGTTGTCTTAAGCCCCTCTACACTGGGAGAGATGGCGACGTCACCTGAAACTCTCAAAAAGGTCATGAAGGTACTAAATCAACTCGTTCCTGATGAATACACAAAATATTTAAACAACTACTATAAAAAGGGTTTGGACTCTTTTCAATCTCACTGGCGATATGCAGATATTGTTACGGCTCTTTACTCTGCGGCAACACTCATCAAACCCAAAACATACCTTGAAGTGGGTGTCAGAAGAGGAAGAAGCATGGCTATGGTTGCCGCTACAAATCCACAATGTCAAATATATGGATTTGATATGTGGATAGAGAACTATGCAGGAATCAACAATCCTGGTACTGGGTTTGTTAAAAGTGAAATGGATAGTCTAAAATTTGAGGGTGAATTAAAGCTTATTAGTGGAAACAGTCATGAAACAATTCCTGAATTCTTCAAACGTAACCCTGAGCTATTTTTTGATATAATAACTATTGATGGAGATCACACACCAGATGGAGCACTAAAAGATTTTGATGACTTGCTCCCTCGTTTAAAAATAGGGGGAGCCGTTATCTTTGATGATATTCAACACCCAAGTCACCCCTACTTAGCAGATATATGGAAAAACAAAATCGAAGAAAGTTCAAACTATTCATCATGGAAATATACCGAACTAGGTTATGGTGTTGGCATAGCCATCAAAAAAGAACATAATTAAATAATGAGTTCAAAAAAAATACTAATCACTGGTGTTACAGGGTTCATTGGCAAGCATGTTGCCAGACATTTCAAGGCACTTAACTGGGAAGTTATTGGCATCGGTACATCTTCTCCAGAAAACGCCCCTGAAGCCTTACTTATTGATTATCATCACCTAGTGCTTCCACATCAAAACTTCATAGAAATTCTAAAGGAACATCAACCAGACTTGCTTGTTCATTGTGCGGGACGTTCCTCCGTTCCCTTTTCAATGAAAGCCCCAGAGCAGGATTATCAACATGGACCTTCTTTAACCTTTTTCATTCTGGAACAAATGAGATTACACAGTAAAAATACAAAATTCGTTTTTTTGTCTAGCGCTGCTGTTTATGGAAACCCAGAAAATAATCCTATCGAAGAAACTCACCCCCTATCACCTATATCTCCCTATGGATACCACAAATGGCAATCTGAGATTATATGTAAAGAGTTCTTTGAAGTATACAAAATACCTACAACCATCCTAAGAGTTTTTTCAGCTTATGGAGCGGGATTAAGAAGACAAGTCATTTGGGATATATGTTTTAAAATAACCTTTGTCGAGCACTTTATGCTTCACGGTACGGGTACCGAAAGTCGTGATTTTATTCACGCCTTGGATATTGCTCAAGCCATTGAATGTATCACAAATAAATCACCCTTTGAAGGCGATACTTACAATATAGCTTCAGGCCAAGAAACATCTATTAAAAATTTAGCCAACAATCTCGTAACAGCCCTCGGGAGTTCTAAAAAAATCACCTTTAACCAATCAAGCCCTAAAGGAATGCCCATAAATTGGAAAGCAGATATTACAAAACTATTAAACTTAGGTTTCAACCCAACTCTACCCATTTCCAAAGGACTAGACTCTTTTGCTAATTGGTTTCTTGCCGATCACTCTCTTAAATGACGCAACCCTTTAGAATTGGACTATTCGCAGCAAGCCCAGAATGGCAAGCAGGAGTAGAATATATATATAATTTAGTTCGCTCTATTGGTCTTCTCCCTTTAGAAGAGAAAAAAAACCTTTCTATTCACCTTCTCATCCGAAACAAAGAAGCGGGAGAGCATTACCGCGGGATATTTAATTTATTAGCCTCTTGTATAGAATTTGATTACAAAGAAACTCCTCCTTCGTATTGGATAAAGCTTAAAAGAAAATTGTTTTTATCTAAAGAATTAAAAGTGCCTGTTTTAAGGCTTAAAAATAAAAACGAACCCCTCGATTTCATGTACCCTATTATATATTCTGACCTTCAAAACAAAAACTATTCTTACCCTTGGGCAGCTTGGATTCCTGATTTACAGCACAAATACTACCCTCAATTTTTTTCTTCTCAGGAAATTAAAAATCGAAATCAAAAGTTAAAACAAACATTTTCAAAAGCAGACACTATTATTGTTAGTAGTCAGGCAACTCGGGATGATGTTAAAGTTTTTTATCCCGAACAAGCTTATAAAACAAAAGTGCTCAACTTCTGTAGTATCCTCAATTTTCCAGAGAGCATGAATAGTAACGATATTCTTAAAAAATATAATTTGCCTGAAAAATATTTTATTGTTTGTAATCAATTTTGGCAACATAAGAATCACCATGTTATCTTTAAAGCCTTAGAAATCTTAAAAAGCAAAAGCCTTCACCTCCCCATCGTTTGCACAGGAGGCGTTATTGATGGAAGAAACCCACAATATTTCAATAAGATACTTACTCTCATCCATCAAAAAGGACTTCATTCACACATCTACTTTTTAGGTTCTATCAAAAGAGAAGAACAAGTCTCATTAATAAAAAATTCGCTCAGCATTATTCAACCATCTTACTTTGAAGGCTGGAGTACTGTAGTCGAAGACGGAAAATCTTTAGGTAAAAACTTAATCTTAAGTGACATTCCTGTTCATAGAGAACAGGCTCCTGTAGGGGCAGAATATTTTGATCCAGATTCCTCAGAAATGTTATCTAAAATAATGGAATCACGATGGAAAAGCCCAAACACACAGGACAGCTTACAAAGTTCTGATATAAAACACAAACAACAATTTGCACGGGATTTTTTAAAAATTGCAGGTTATCCAATATGAACACTTCTCCTAAAATTACAATAGGAATTACTGCTTATAGAGTAGCTAAATACCTTGAAGAATGTTGGCAGTCTGTTTTAGACCAAACAAATGATCAATGGGAAGCTATTCTTGTTCTTGATGGAGGAAATGATTCTGAGACCATCGAACTTTTCAACAAAATTGAACACCCTAACCTTAGAAAGTTCGCATTAACAAAAAATGAAGGTCCATATGCTACACGAGTCCTTGCAATCGAAAATACACGAACAGATTGGTATTGCCATTTAGATGATGATGATAGTCTTCCCCATGATATGGTACAAAATTTATATCATCATTTGAAAAAACACCCTGATGATGACTTTATCTATGGGCATTCACAATATTTTGGTGAAAATGAAAATAGACTTGTTCTTGCGAAAACTCCAGGTTCTGAGCAACTTCTCTACAAAACTTTATTTTCTGCCACTGCTCCCATTAATTTAAGGCTTTATAAAAAGCTAGGAGGATATTGTGAAGAATTAAAATGGATAGACTTTGATTGGGATTTTTGGATTGGTGCAAATGAGATCAATGCAAAAGGAAACCTATTAGATAAAGTTATCTATAATCGTAGAGTACGAAAAGGAAACAGTGGAAACACTTATTTTTATCAAAGACCAAGGGTTGTTGAAATAATCATTAAACGACATCCAATATTTTTCAACTCAGAAGAAAAAAAGGTGAAGTGTAGAAGTAAGGTTTTCGAACTCGTTGCAAGAGAATACCGCATTCGAGGAGATAGAGAAAAAGCGAAACATTTCGCAGAGCTATCAATTGCTAATAAACGTTCAACAAAAGGTCTACGTGGGATAATTGAAGAAGGTAATATGCCAATATGGAGATATTGGTTAAGAACGCTAGCTAGAAAGTTAACTTCACACTCAAAACCCCAATAGCCCTATACATGTCTGCCATTATTGACATTCACCTTCTCTTTTCTGACAAACAGAACCTTTTCCCCAAAAGGCACACTTCTCAAAAAAGAAGTATGCTTTTTCAAACAAATCAATCAAAATTATACCTAGATGCTGCGAATAATTCTGTTTCAAAAAAAATAAATAATTCACATTCAAATTCATTGTGGAATATATGGAGTATTGGGGAGTTAACCTATAAAAAAAACAATTTAATAGAATTCTTAAATGACCTAAGTAATAGCACTTTACAACCTCATGAATTAAATGGGCACTTTCTTATTATTGGATATAATAGAAAACAACAAACTTGGAACTTTTGGACAAGTCGATTTGGGACTATCCACATTTATTATTCCACCCACTCCAAGTACTCTCATATATCAACTTACTACCCCACCCTACCTTCACAATACGACACTGAGCTCGACTTAGTCGCAATGATGGGGTACTTCAAGACAGGAATTTTCCCTGCTGACTTAACATGGTATAAAACGAATAAAATTATACGTCCTGCCACCCATGCTACCTTTGATCGAACCGGAAAGCTTATTCAACAAAAAAGATATTGGAATTGGAGTTTTGAACCCAATTACACTAGAAGCTATACACAAACTCTCGATGAATTTACGGAACTATACACTAAGGTAATCAATGAACTATCCCAACATGATAAAGTCGCTATCCCCTTGTCAGGAGGGCTTGATTCCCGCAGTACAATAGCAGCTCTCTCCCCCCAAAACAAAAACTGGAGTAATTTACATACTTTTTCCTACGGCTATTCAAATGACTCCATTGAAACCAGAATTTCAGAAAAATTAGCAAAGGCATGTCAATTACCATTTAAAAAATACACCATTCAACCTTATCTTTTTAATTCGTTACCAGAAGTTCTAAAAAATGTCGAAGGCTTTCAAGACATCACTCAGTCACGACAAGCGATGATCACAACAGATTTAGCAAAAAATAGTGAATTCATTATTGCAGCACATTTGGGAGACCTTTTATTAGATCACATGGGCTTACCCGATTCTCCCTTGACTAAAATTGAGATTTATAACAATTTAACTACAAAGTTTAACAAACCGGGATCTCTTTGGTTAACAGAAAACTTTATTCCTTTTAAAAAAAATCCGGAAGTTAAACAGGAGTATCATGCTCTTATGCAACAAGAACTTGACTCCTATTTGTACTTAAAAGACAACAACTTTATCACCAAGGTTTTTAAAATTGACCAATGGTCTTTCCGTTGGACACTTGCCAGTTTAAGAATGTACCAAGCATCCGTTTTTCCAAGGCTACCTTTTTATGATACCAGAATAACTGACTTTTTATGCACGGTTCCCAATCACTATCTAAAAAACAGAAAACTACAAATTGACTTTATCAAAAAGAAATCACCAAAATTAGGACGCATCATCTGGGAAAAATACAATAGTAACCTCTATCACTATACCTATCACAATTCACTACTCCTTCCCAAACGTGCTCTCTATAAAGCATGGAGAATAATTACAAGAAATCAGCCCATTTTAAGAAACTGGGAAGTACAGTTTTTAAATCCAGCAGGTAAGGATAGTTTAATAAAAGTCATATTAAATAACCAACATATTACAAAGGGCCTTTTTACGAAGGAGCAATTGACCCAAATAATAGATGACTTCTACAAAAACCCTTTTTTAGAAAAGAAAGGCTACACTATTTCAGCCTTACTCACATTCATATCCTCTCTCGCCCTCTTTTCGCCCTCCCTAAAAAAAGAATTAAAATGAAGGTGTTATTTGTAGGTGTCACCTACCCTATCGAAACATTTATTGAGCGATTAATTAAAGGGTTACTCAATAAAAATGTTGAAATTTTAATTGCATCGAACAACCAACCTAATAAAAACAAATTAACTCACAAAAACTTGAAATATCTCTATTTATTCAATTCCAAGTCAACCCTTTCCCAAAAAGCATATTGGCTTTTTACGACTACATTTTTTTCTTTATCGACCCAACCTCGAAACATTTCAACTCTCTTAACCTCACTATTCAAAGGAAAACGCCAAGCAATAGAGTTTACAAATAAAAGTATCTTCAAAAAATTACAATGGGATGTCACATATTTCCCATGGAATTCCGCTGCAATTAAATACCAGTTTTTATTTAACTTTAAACAAGCTACTATCATTAGCTGTCGAGGGGCTCAAATAAATATTGCTCCCCATAACCCCAGAAGACATTCCATAAAAAAAGGCCTTATTGAAACATTTAGTAAGGCAAGTGCTGTTCATTGCGTTTCGAAGGCAATTCTTACGGAAGCGACTTCTTTTTATCTAGATCCTAAAAAAACATCTATTATTCGCCCTGCCATTAATACCAAATTATTCGCACCCAATCAGCACCCAATACAAACACCGCTTAAAATCATTACAACAGGATCATTAATCTGGAGAAAGGGATATGAATATAGCTTGTTAGCACTTCAACTTTTAAAAAAAGAAGGTATCCCTTTTGAGTACATCATTATTGGGGATGGACCTGATCACCAAAGAATTCAATTTACTATATTCGATTTAGATTTAGGAGGTTCTGTTCAATTATTAGGGAACCTTAACACCAATACAGTAAGAGATTATTTAAGAAAAAGCGATATCTTTCTTTTTTCCAGTTTAAGTGAAGGAATTTCAAATGCCATTTTAGAAGCCATGGCATGTGAAGTTGTTGTTGTTTCAACAGATTGTGGGGGTACAAATGAAGTTATTCAAAATGGAATTAATGGATACCTTACTCCACTAAGAGATCCTATTTCTCAATTCAGGCATTTAAAAAGCCTATCTCAGAACCCTTCATTAATAAAAACTTTAGGAAAGAATGCTCGAAAAAAAATACTCGAGTCTCACCAAATAGAAAATCAAATTAAATCATTCTATAACCTTTTCAAAAAGCACACTTAAAAGTATGCCCTCCCAAAGACCCATTCTTATTTATGTAACTCACTTCCCCCAAGTATCTGAGACTTTTATTGTCAATAAATTTATAGGATTACTTTCCAAAGGGATAAACATACACATACTCTCGCAAAAAATAAACAAATCAAACTATCAATATTTCCCCCAGTTAAACTCGAAGGAAGTTCAATCAAGAATTCACCAATGTTGGACATCAAACAAAGGGTGGGCTGTCCCTTTCCTTTTCCCTATTGCCTTCATTCAATGTTTTATTTATTCTCCTCTTCCCACTATAAAGTTTTTTAAAAGTGGATTTAAAAAAAAACCACTCAGCATTTTAAAATCCTTTTACTTGCATGCAAAGTTCATTCTTTTAAACCCCAAACTATTACACATTGAGTTTGGTAGTTTAGCCAATGAAAGAATGCATTTAAAAAAAACACTTGATATAAAAATACTCGTGAGCTTCAGAGGTTATGACATTAACTATGTCGGTTTAACTAAAAAAAATTATTATAAAGAAACATGGGAGCACGCTGACGCTATTCACTTTTTAGGTAAGGACCTCCTAAAAAGGGCGTTACAAAGAGGATATAAAGAGAAACAACCCTATCAATTAATTCCTCCTGCTATTAATGTTGATTTCTTTTCTCCTAATAAAATGAATAGTATGAACTTTAAATCTCGTCCCATTCATTTATTAAGCATAGGAAGACTAGAATGGAAAAAAGGTTATGAGTTTTTAATAGAATCAGCATCTATATTAAAAAAAAACAACATTCCTTTTATATTAAAAATAATTGGCGATGGCAGTTACTATGAAGCCATTACATTTGCAATCAAACAATTTGATCTTAAAAAACAAGTCACATTACTGGGTACTTGCTCCTCAGATGAAATCAAAAAACAGTTAGAATGGGCAGATCTATTTATACATAGCGCCGTTTCTGAAGGATTTTGTAACGCTGTTATCGAGGCACAATCAATGCAACTCCCCATTATATGTACTGATAGTGATGGGCTAAAAGAGAATGTAATTGATGGTAAAACTGGAATCATTGTCCCCAGAAGAAACCCAAGAAAAATGGCTAGCGCCATACTTTCTTTATACAAAAACCCACCTCTCATTAAAGAAATGGGCACGAACGGTCGAAATCATGTTATTAAAAATTTTAAGCTGGAAAAGCAAATAAAAAAATTTGTACACTTATATGAATGCATCACTCCCTGATACCTCGAAAAACCCAGGTTCATTTCAAAAAAGAAAACTACCCACCATTAAAGGGTTTATACTATCCAATGTCAATTTTTTAGTTGCTCTAAAACTTAAAACATCTCTTTATTATACTATTGGCCATACAGTTAACTATTTTAACAAGTACCTCCCCTTTTTATCCAAAAAGTTCTATTGCCCCTGTTGCGAATCTATCCTTCCCTACTTTATTCATTTAAGCAACTATAAGGGGATAAGTTGGCATTCCGCATGCCCATCTTGTGACAGCAGAAGTCGCCACCGTGGATTAACACAGCTCATTCCTCATCTCAAAAAACTATTACCAATTCAACCTAAAATAATTCATTTTGCTCCTGAAACTGTTTTATTCAATTCAATCTCATCACTTAATAGTAATTCCTATCAAACATCAGACTTCTTTTTAAAGGATGTTGATTTTTCTGGTGAAAATTTGGAGTCCCTAAGTTTTAAGAATGCTTCTTTTGATTTAGCGATATGTAACCATATTTTAGAGCACTTAAAAAAGGATGGTCAAGCGATTAGCGAGCTCAGTCGAATATTGACTAACAGCGGCATTCTCATCTTAACTGTACCAGGTGATTTCACTCAGAAGAAAACTATCGAACACAAAAATACCGACTCCAATGGGCATTATAGACATTATGGAAAAGCGATCATTAAAAAACTAGAAGAACATTTTTATAAAATTGATTCTATTGATCTCCACTACTTTAACAACTTAAATAAACAGATAATAGCCATTAAAAAAAATGACTTTGTTTTTATCTGTTACAAATCCAAACAAAAGTACAATTTATTATGAATATTGATCTCGTATTAATAAACTCAGAATCAAATAAATTTTCATGGGGACTTGGCGCTGTCCATTTTTCAGAAGGAACAACGCAGTCACTTCTTTCTATTTCAGAGGTGATTTTAAAAAAAGAAGTTGATTATTTTTTAACTTGGGATGCCCAATTAGGCTTCCCAGATGAAAAAAAAATATTAGAACTTATCAAAAAACCTGGGCACATATGGCATGCAGGCTTACAATTAAATATGGCAGGTCATTTACAAGCCGTAAACTATCTGCAACCCACTTGGATGCTTAACAGAGACCCCACCATCAATGAAGAATCAACGTCATGGCGCCTTAGTTTACGCGCATGCCTTTTCAAAAGCTCAACTTTTGAAGTACAACCATTTATTAGCCCTATCTTTTTATCCTTAGAATCGGCAGCTTTAGAATTAGGTTATCGATTAATTAAAAATGGCGCTATTATGAGAAACATCCCATCCCTTTTACCTCATCCTTCTCCAGATGAAGAAAAAGTTCATTTATCCATTAATGACGAGTTAACATTCGCCAAAATACATTACAATACTTTTTGGTATTATTGGTTTATTTTTCGTTACTTCTTAAACTCTTCTGTTTCAAAGACCCTACTTCTTAAAAGTATTTTTAAAAGCTCGGCACATCTCCCTCTGCCATGTAATCATAAAATAAGCCATTCTCCGACAACGACCACCAATGAAATGAGTAAAGAAAAGGTCTCACTTTTAATACCAACCCTCAATCGTTACCCCTATCTCAAAGTATTATTTAATCAAATTCGAACTTTAAACCCTATGCCATTTGAAATAATTATCATTGACCAATCTTCAAAAAACTACTTAAACAAGGAGTTTTATCAAGAATTTTCTGACTTACCCCTAAAGGTGTCCTTTCAAAAAGAACCCGGACAATGTACTTCAAGGAATTTTGGAATCAATCAGGTTCATGGTGACTATATATTATTTATTGATGATGATGATGAAATTAAAAGTGATTTAATAAAGCTGCATTTAAGCAATCTCAAAAACTATCAGCTAGATGTTTCCTCTGGAATAGCACATGAGGCAGGTCAAGATAAAATACCAGAGAATTTTACATTCATCCGTATGAGTGACGTCTTCCCTACAAACAACACCATGATCAAAAAAGAAGTTCTACTTAAATCAGGCCTCTTTGACTTGGCTTATAATAGAGGGTCTCGTGCTGACAGTGATCTCGGCATGAGAATTTACCTTACAGGATCTAAAATGCTTTTAAACCCCAGCATTTCTGTTTTTCATCATCATGCACCTAGCGGTGGATTACGAGAGCATAAAGCAAGAGTAATAACTTATGCTAGTAGTCGAAAGTTTCTTACTCATCGACATATACCCAGTATCACTGAAATATATAAGGCAAAGCGATATTTTACTAATCAACAAGTAAATGAAATGCTCTGGATCTCTATATTTTCTACCTTTCAAATAAAGGGATCTATTCTAAAAAGACTATTTAAATTTATCATCTCTACTTTTTTTCTTCCTTATACATTATTTCTTATTCGCAAAAGAAAGAGGTTGGCAACAAACTGGTTAAAGAATAAAACAAAAATTCCTCTATTAAAAAGCTCACACTAAGATAAAAATGAATCATTACCTCCCTATTTCTCGTTCCAAAAATGGAATATCCAAGTGGCTAGATGGAACCAAGGGTAAAAACATCCTTATATTGGTACATATCCTGCTCGGAATGACAATTACAAAACATGATTCGATTACACAATATTGGGGCCTATTTATCATAGTAGTTGGAACCTATCAAATCATAAAAACACGAAACAAATCTGGATTGGCCCATTTATTTTGCGTATACATCATGTCCCTCGAAGTCTTTTTAAGAATGACTAAATCTCATTTATTTTGGGAATTTGGAAAATACAGCTCCATTTATTTTTTAGTTATAGGGCTTCTTCACCAAAAAACTTTTAAAAAGAGATCAGGACTTTTTCTATTTTACTTCTATGCATTAATTCCAGCTATTTTCTTAACTGATGCGGCGATTGCAAACCACCCTTGGCGTCAATTAGTTTCCGAGAACCTTTCAGGACCCGCTAGCCTAGTTATCTCCTCCATCTATTTCTATCGGCGCCCTTTCAGTTATAGTGATTTTTCTAAATTATGCTATTTCATGTTACTCCCTTTGATTACAACAGTATTTTATCTTTTTAAAAATTTAACACTTCTCTCTAATATAAACTTTACTGTAGATTCAAATTTCCAATTAAGTGCTGGATTTGGTCCAAATCAAATATCTACGGCCCTTGGTTTTGGAATATGTATTATATTTTCTATCAAACTATTAAGGACGCGTGTACTACCTTACTCAATACTTGAATGGGGGATAAGTGCCATGTTTTTAATCTTTGCCTTTCTTACATTTTCTCGAGGAGGAGTTGTTTCTTCTCTCGTTACCTGCATTTTTGGATTGATCCTCTTCCAATTTGGTCATAGGAAGAAAAAAATATTTTACCAAATATTTTTCACATCCATTATTATCATTGGAGTTATTTATCAAATATCAATATCTTTAAATACATTCACACAGGGGTTTTTAGAAAAAAGATATAGTATTCAATCTGAAAACAAAAAAAAGGACCTTTTTACCGGTCGGGGAACTTTACTCAAGCTAGAAAAGGAGATCTTTTTTGACCACTGGCTTTTTGGTGTAGGTGTAGGCATGAACCCCATTACGAGAAGACAATATGGCATGACCAAAAAGGTTGCTTCTCACACGGAGTATTCTAGACTGTTGTCTGAGCATGGAATATTTGGATTAATATCCTTATTTATTATGCTATATATTCCCCTTACATTTTTCCCCAAAATAAAAACAACCCAATCACGCATCATATTCGTCATTTTCATGTCCTATTCTCTTATCACAATTGCACATTCTGCTATGCGATTAGCTTTACCTGGTATAATCTATGGAATAGCCTTTATTAGCCTTTACAAAAAAGATTCCCATGAATTATAGAATTTGCATGATTGGTAACTTTATATCACGTTATGGACATACCCCTCAGATGTGTGAAAATCTACATGGGAAGTTTACAGAACTAGGACATAGAGTATATACGGGAGGAAAGTACTATAATCATTTTTTCAGAATATTACACATGGTTGCAACCCTTATTTTAAAACATAAAAAATATCAATTTGTAATTATTGAAACATTTTCTGGCAAAGCATTTTTATGGGCCTATTTAAACTCCCGCATTTGTCAGTTTTTAAAAAAGCCTTATATTGCTGTACTTCGTGGAGGCAACCTCCCCAAATTTCACATTCAGCATAAAGAAAGAATGCGTATCTATTTAAGTCAGGCATCCAAAACAATATCACCCTCTCCTTTTTTAAAAATATGGTCTGAAAAAATCATCCCTGAATGTACCATCATTGAAAACCCCATCATTTTAAAAAACTACCCTTACTTCCTTCGCAAACACTACTCTTACAATCTTTTTTGGCTCAGAAGGTTTCATTCCATCTACAACCCCCAATTAGCCATATCCATTGTCCACAGTTTATATAAACAGGGGGAAAACGTTAAGTTAACCATGGCAGGTCCTGATTCTGGTGAACTAAATTCATGTAAGGAGCTTGCAAAAAGACTAAATATTTCTCACCTCATTTCTTTTGTTGGTATTTTATCAAAAGACCAAATACCAAAAATTGCAAAAAAACACGACATATTCATCAACACAAGTAATATTGATAATACACCTTTTACGCTTATCGAAGGTGCAGCATTAGGGCTTCCCATTGTTTCTACCAACCCTGGTGGTATACCCATATTATTCAAGCACAACCACGAAGCATTACTTTCAAACCCGCAAGACATACAAGAAATGACCCATAACGTAAATAAATTAGTTCATGATAATCACTTAGCAAATCGACTTTCGAAAAATGCCAGAGAGAAAGTTGAACAATATGACTGGGAAATTATACAAAAAAAATGGGCACTTCTCTTTTCGGAAATAAACAATTAGCTGGATTTCTAAAAATATTATGTATCGAAGTATACAGTTCTTTCGCAAAGAACCTGTTTTTGAAAAACTGGCCGAATTATGCATTTCACAAAAGTTCCCCCTAAAAAAAATCCGGTTCCTGCAACAACAAAAGCTGAAAAAAGTATTAATACATGCTTATGAAAATACTAAATTCTACCGCGATCGATTTGATTCTGTCCATTTCAATCCTCACCATTTTTCAAATATTGAAGAACTGGAAAAAATCCCTTACCTCACCAAAAGTGACATTTCTAATCACTTTAATCAAATAAAAGTAACTCATTACCAAAAACCCTTCTCCCATGAGTTTACAAGCGGTTCAACAGGAAACCCCATGAGGTTCTGTGTGGATAGAAATTTTTCGTCTTCTTTTCGAGCAGAAATGTACCGAGAACACCATTGGGCAAAATTAGATATTGGAGACCGAGAGGTTCGTTTTTTTGGGCAACCTTCAGACTTTAAAGACTCTACTAAAGAAAAACTAAAAGACTTTTTAATGAACCGTAAACGATTTTCTGTTTTCGATCTTAAAGATGAAGCCTTATTAAAGTATTGGAAAAAAATCCATTCTTATCAACCCGACTATATCTATGGATATACCTCGTCTATTGCTCGTTTTAGTGAGTACATTCTCAAAAACAATCTAACGATAAGCATTAAACTTAAGGCTATCATAACTACATCGGAAATACTCCATGATGAGCAACGACAATTAATTGAGGAAGTATGGAACACTAAAATTTATAATGAATATGGAAGTAGTGAATGTGGAATTATTGCTTCTGAATGCGAACAAGGCTCTCTTCATTTAAATGCGGAAAATAATTTTGTTGAGTTTCAAAAAAAGGATCGTAGAGCTATCTCAGATGAGAATTCTGAAATAATTATTACAAACCTCAATAATTTTTTCTTTATTTCCACCAGGACTAGCACTTAAACCTAAAATTTTACACTCTTTATTTTGTCTCTTTAAAACACTATTAATAAAAGTATAAGCATAGTTACCAATTGCTCTATGACATTCATCATATATTATAAGATTAAAATCT
>CAZLBO010000022.1:0-14028 GCA_964557725.1 uncultured Bifidobacteriales bacterium
ATTATAGAAACCCCTGAAAGGCTTTATGAGGCGAGTGTTGTCACAACCCCACTACCGTGGGTGAATTACGGCTTGCGGAATGGTAGATTCCAGACGAGCTGGAATGACGGGAGGGAAACTCGAATGAGAGGAGGGGTGAGGAACCACAGAGGCTATCAAAACAAAGCATTTTGAATTTTTTTAGCTCAAAACCTTCTCTATTTCCCCAAAAAACATCAAATTAGAGGAAAGCTGGACTTTTATTTTCGAATAAAGGATAATATTAACATGAAAGCGATTTGGATACACATGGCAACTTTTTCAGGCATTTACTTATTGATGATATTGTTCGTTTCTTTTTTCTCGAACTAAAATTATTCAATCACAAGCTTGCGGGTTTTCCTATTAATTAAAGGGCCATATCCCTGTGGAATTTTACCATATATAGCCTTTTGTCCTAACAAATTATAATAACCCGAACCTTTAATGATTTGTAGCCTAGACCGTTTCAACTGTATAGAAACCACTTCTTGTTTAACAGAAAGATTCCGAGTCGTGGCAGTAAAACCAGAACCTTCGGGAATAAACGCCATACCATAGTACGCCGTATCCGTTAAATAAACCGTAGACGATTTAAATAATGTATAGGAAACACCATCACTTGAATAATAAGAGCTTACCTTATCCCCCACCCTTTCTAATCGTAAATAAGGGTTAGCACCCACAGGACTTAAAGATTGACTCTGACGTTTACCCCAATGTTTATCCCGAGAGTAATGAGAAAGCATAGGGTCTTTTCCTCTGTTATCCAAACCCGCTAAAAATACATGGGCTGATGAACTATGTAAATTCGCTCGAATCATAACCCCCGCTCGAGATTGCCAAGAATTGCCATCCACACTCATCAATTGAATAGTTACTTTTCCATTGCCTGCAAGAGGCACATAGACAAAGTGGAAATCCTCATACTCATTTTTTGAAAGACCAGAACTACCCGTTGTGCGATACACACCATTATTTAAAACTGTAGTTCCACTCGCTTGTTCTTTATAGATATTATGAGAGATAAAAGGAGCAGGCAACACCCCTACACCTTTGACAGCAATGGGATGTGAAAAAGTATACATCACCGCTCCCTTCACAGAAGTTGTTTTTGCATGGATGTTATAATTCCCCGCTTTTGGATTATTCCATACTGTCCCATAAGGAAAGGTACTTGCCCTCGCAATCTCTACATCATTAGCATAGTACACTACCTCTTTGACATCTCCTTTAGTTACATCAACACCCAAAGTTATATTTTCCGTAGAATTGTATTCTTCCCCAAATTTTGGACTAGATAAGCTTACTTCAACAAGAACCTCCCCACGAGAAGTATATATGTTACTAAATATAGGAGACGCTTCTCGAATAGCCTTTGCTGCATTATTCTGCACGCTGCCTGTAGGCGTCCCTTTATAATTTACATTTGGGTTTGAGAATTGAAAGATGCGAGGGGGTAATGCCATGTTTGTTGAATATTGCTTACCATCACTTGCTGTAAATGTATGTGAATGGCCATATGTTTTTGCAGAGTTACTTTTGAGAACATGAGTACAACCCATTAAATGACCATACTCGTGGGAAGTATTACCCACTCCTAATATAAAATCAAGAGTCAGTAGATTAAAAATCACTCCATCCGTTTTTTTGTTCAGAAAATTTTCAGGAGAAAGTACATTCGCTAAACCTGCGACATTCTTTTGTACCCTGCTGACCAATAAACTCGCCATGTCTGCCCCATTTAACTGCCGTGCTAAATAGGCCTCATCCATGTACCCATCGTTTTTTTCTTTTATCCTTGAGTGGTTCAGTCCCAATGGAGAAGCCTCTTTGTAGCCTTCTACTTCTTGAGAGTGAACTAAATTAAGTAACGTTTGTGTTCCGCTTATTCTAAATACTTCATTCGCTCCCACCACAGCATCCCTAATAATTGCCTTAATAGCGGAAGTACCCCCCGCCTCCTTTTTAGATTGGGGAGTGTAAAAAAACATCACATCCACCACAGTGGTATCCTGAGATTGGCCGAACGTAAACACAGAAAGCATCATTAACCAAATAAGCCTAATAGGCACTACACGCCACTTTATTAATGGTTTCAATATTCCCCCCGTCGTCAATTAACCCCATCGGCTTAATTTAGATCAAAAACCCATCTCTTGCTAATGAAAATCAATTTGATTTTTTAATTTACGAAAGAGTCATCCCTACTTCTTTAGCCCAATCAATTGAATCTAAATAAGTGTCTTTAATTTCTTCATTACTCAACTCAAAGTATTTAACGCTTTCCCATTGTCCTTTTTCATACGCTAAAACACAATTGAGCATCTCCCCCATCTTCCCTTCTCTCAATAATAAGGCATTAATGATGTCCGGTGATAAAGGAATGGAAGAAAGAACTTCAGTAAGGGAAATGTCTAATAAGGCATCTAATACAGAAAAAAGACCGACGATAAAATCGCCCTCTGAACTTTGATTGGCCTTTTTTGCCAATAGCTCACACATTTTTGCACGAACCATTGCGGTAGTGATCAACTCAGGAGGCTTATCCCCTGTTTCACTCAAAAGAAGCAAACTCACCCAACCTCTTACCTGTTTTAAACCTAATAAGGTTAACGCTTGCCTAATGGATTGTATCTCTGAACCCCTTGATAGAAATGCAGAATTAATCAATTTTAAAAGCTTATAACTAAGAGATACATCATAAGATATCATCTTTTCTAATTCATAAAACTCAATATCATTCGACTGCAACTTGGCTAATAAATTAAGAATAGCAATACGGCTTCCTCGTAATTTTTTGCCTTTTACAATGTTAGGTTTTGCTAAAAAATACCCTTGAAAATAATCAAACCCCAAATCCAGGCATTGATTATATTCATCAAGTGTTTCCACCTTTTCTGCTAATAACTTTACATTATATTTTTTAAACCGTGTTACATACTCTCCCAGTTTGTCCCAGTCCACTCCTAATAAATCAACTTTTACAATATTTGAAATATTCAATAATGCCGTCACATCATCAGGGTTAATCACGTCATCCAAAGCAATTTGATAACCATTTTCAGATAACTCCTTAACAGAAGCGACAAAGCTATCATCTAAAACAATATCTTCTAGCACCTCTAAAACAATGCGGTTATGTTTAAGTGGCAAAGGAAGCTCACCTGTAAAGTAACTTCGAGTAAGATTAATAAAAGCCAACCCCTTTGAGCCAACTAATCTATCTAAACCTATCTCTACAAAGGTATTGATAATAACAGATGAAGTGGCATGATCCCCATCTGAAAAGTTTGCCGCATTCGAATCCGAATCTCTATACAGAAGTTCATAACCTATCACTTCCATTTTTCGATTAAAAATGGGCTGTCTACCAACAAATAAATCCAAAGGTTAACAGCCCCTTTCGTTTAACTTCATTTTACTTTATAGCCTGATAAAGTCACGGTGGCTTTTCTGGTTTCGCCCCCCTCTTTACTGTCTACCTTAAACAATACATACCCGTTGGATGTTTTAGCAACATATCGTTTACCAACACTTACCGAAGGGCTCTCTTTAAGGAGAGTTTTTGCTATATGTTTAACCTGCCATTGAGATTTTATCTTTGTAAAGTCAACAGAAGTCTCATAAAGTACTGTCCCCCCTGTAAAGGAAACAGTAGCATCGTAAAAAGCAAGATCAGCAACATCAGAAGGAGTCACCAATTTAAGGACTCCTTGGAAGTCATCCATTAAGAAAAATAAATCCACTTTACTCTTATTACTTATGGCCATAGAGGAATCATAGATATTCATTTCATCTAAATCAATCGCACTCCCCTTACTACTTGCCTGAGCCCCTAAAGTTTTAGTTATTTTTTCTAAATCAACCTTTAATGTTCCATCGGTTCCACAAGCAGGCGCATCAAGATAAAATGAAAGACTGTCCTCCCCCATCAGCTTACTTGCCTCTCCTTCCGTAATACCCACTTGTACAATAACCGTGTACTTTCCTCCGCAGGGAACATCATCTAAAAAATCTTCTTTGACTTGAAGGTAAGCCCCTTCATCTTCAGATAATTTCCATTCCATTTTTCTTTCACCCGTAATTTTTCGGGCTACCACAAACACCTTTTTACTTGCAGGGTCCATTTTTTTTCCATTGGGATCTATCACCTTGTAATTAAAAGAGGTAGGCGCTGCAGTTGATTTAACCAGTGCCTTAAGAGCGATTGAATCACCTAGTGACACCGTATCAGGGATACTTGAACTAAATTCAAATGTGGCAGAATGAGCCTCTTGAGTCTCTTGAAGTAAGCAACCCGTAAAGCCTATAAGCCCAAGCAATAATGTTAATATTTTCGTAGAAATTAAAACTTTTTTCACCATCTTTTTGTTTCCTCTTAAAGTATCCTTATTTTTAATTCACAAGTCCAAACTTTAGCTTCTTTTATTAGGGATTTCCTGGACCAGGAGGTTCCATCGCCACTAATCGGTTATCTATCACCAAAGGCTTTTTATCATCCGTCTCTAAGCCAATAAAAACATAACCTTTTTGTGGATTCCCAGGGTCTTCCACCTTAACTGTCCCATCCTTTGGATCGGATTTAAGCTGTACATTAGCAGGTAGTTTTACGACTCGACCCGTATCCTTTGGATCCTTCTTGACCAATATCTCTCGGTTTGCACCATCTAATAAAGATTGAAGTTCTGTGATAGCCCCTTTAAAAAGGGGAGGAGGGCTTCCTCCAGGGCCAGGGCCTTGATTACAGCGTCCCCCTTGTATAGGAATATCTGGATTAGAATCATCTGTATCTTCTGGCACAGGGACACAATCATTGTCTTTATCTTCTCCCCCATTACCACCAGGGCGGTTCTCCATCACCACTAATCGATTATTAATTTGTAAGGGTGTTTTATCATCCTTATCTACTCCCACAAAGACATAACCTTTTTGTGGATCCTTAGGGTCTTCAAGCCTTACCGTACCAGAAGGTTCCTCTTTTAAAACCGCTGTAGCCCCTACATTTAAAACCTTGCCGGGGTCTTGAGGGTCTTTTTTTACAAGCACTTCATAATTCGATTTTTCAAGTAATGGTTTAAGCACTGCCACCGTTCCTCTAAAAAAGGGAGGAGGATTCCCACCAGGACCAGGGCCTTGGTTACAGCGTCCGCCTTGTACAGGAACATCTGGATTAGAATCATCCGTATCTTCTGGAAGACGCACACAATCTCCATCCTTATCTTCTCCCCCAGGGCCGGGGCCAGGATTTGGGTTAGGAGGGCCTTGGTTTCCATCACATTGCCCGCCACGTACCTCTCTAAGAGTAGCCACATAAGCCCCTTCAGATAAGATATTCCCAGAGGAATCCTTGACTTTATCTTCAAATGCCGCAATTCCAGGAGACTTTTCTAAAATAATAATTTGCCAACCCTTTGCTGTATCACTCCATTCTCTCTTCTCATCAACTAAAGGATATACCCTAACAAATCCACATTCGTTCTGGTGACTTTTTGTTACATGAAGAGAATCATTCACACTTTGCATTATACGATTGCCTTCCAATATCTTTATATTAAAAGTATCCCCCGTATTGATTCCTTTATTCAATAACGCTTTACGAAAATCATCGCCAGTCCCTAAATAAGGAGGAGCAGAGAACCCACCAGGGCCAGGGCCACCAGGATTATTCCCATTACATTGTCCCCCTTTTTGAGGCACATCAAAATTGTTATCATCAGGGTCTCTATCTTGAGGGACACAATCACCATCATTATCAGGAGGGCCTACATTAAAGCCAGTTCCAAATTCATCTTGTTTAGCCCAACCGATCAAGGTCCCCTTTAATCCCTCTTTTGAAGATTGCATTTCTCCTTCTATCTTAGCAGAGAACTGCCCAGGTACATCCTTAAAGTTGCGTTTGAGGCATTTGTTAGGATCTCCAACATCCACACTATCGCAACTCTCCGTGATTTTATTAAAGGTTCCATCAAATACCCAAGACTCTTTTGCCGTGGCAGGATCCGCTCCATCCTTCCAACGAAAAAGGCGGCCAAAAATATTTATTTCTTCATGATTTTTAGCGGAGTCTTGCGAAAAATTTCCATTCACATCAAAATCACCATTGGGTTGACTGCGGAAGTCTAATCGAGAGGATACCCCTGGCTCTTTCCTCTCCTTAAAAGTAGCCACCGTATCCCCAAAGTCATCTATCAATAATAGCGTAGGCTTTTGATTCTCCTCGCCAAAGATAAACTCCCACTTAGGATCGACACCTGAAGGAGGTTCTCTATAACCACTTGGACCATTTGGGCCATTTGGACCTGGACCATTATTAGGGCCTCCAGGGTTACCAGGGCCACCGCCTCCTAAAAATTGGGACACATCCACACCTATTTTATTCGTCGCAGCCCAATTCCCTTTAAAAGGCCCACCGTTTCTATTGATCTCCGTCTTCGGAACAGAAGACACCCTATCTACAGGGCCTTTAAATATCGAATTAAAGGACTCATAAAAGGCACGCAACAATAAACTATAGCCTGAATCAGGCCCCGATTCTAATAGAATAGGAAAAGACAACTCGGCAATACCTTCATCAAAACGTGCTCGAACCGTATCTGTCAAAGTATCCTGCCCGATGTATGCCGTATAACCCACTCGAATCACACTGTCCTTAATCACCTTTAGAGATAAATCGTACTTTTCATTTCCAAACTTTAACAACCCACTAAAAACTCCTGTGGGCACTTCCACACGCGCACGAGTCCCTGGTTTATTCTGAGCGTTATTGGGGTCAAACCCAAGCATTTGTTCCACATCATCAGGGAAGCCATCCCCATCAGAATCTTTTAACTCAATGCCATAGTCCTTCTTTAAAGATTCTATTTGAGCCTTAAGTGTTGCTTCATCTGCATAATTATGAACTAAATCTTTAACGCCTGTGGAATCTAATATTTCCTCCAAAAAGTCCGCCATTTTATCCTGATCGGTATCTAACATAAAGTCAGGAAAGGAGGCCCTATCACGGGGGTTCGTGCCATACTTCTCTTCCATTTCATTGGGGTACCTATCTCCATCGGCATCGTCAAAGCTCCCTCCAGAAGGCACTGGGCCACCAGGGCCTTGTTGTTGATTACCAAAAATAACCGCCAACTCTCTTTTATCGGGAAAAGGTTTCACAGAAAAATGTCCGTACTTAGGGCCGTCACTAAAATCAGATTCACCATAGAACCGTTGAGGAGAAAAACCCCGCCCAAGAAACTGAGCTGCGGATGTATCGGCAATGGCTATTGCCTTCCAATAGTAAATACCTGCTAAGCCCTTTCCGTGATCAATCATCACATTGATTGGACGATCATATAAGGTTCGTTCCCATCCTGGGAGTTTTAATTCAAATATGTTTCTCACAATCGCCCGAGCAAAACTACCTGAAACAGGCTGCCCTTGTTTGTCTAATTTAAATTTAACCGTATCTCCCTTTGCCTGTTTCACAAAAAACAGACCTCCGTGAGGCGGACGATTCGATATATACTTGGGGTCCTCTGCTAGCCCCACTAAATACCCCCCTACCAATGTATCCTTTACCTTTTGAAAGGCAAAAGAAATATTTCCTGCACCATCCACAACATCTTCTTGTTCCTTAACAGGGTGATAAAGTTTAAACGGAGCAATAGACTTAAATTTATCAAAGTTATTAAACTGCTCTTTGTAGTTAATATTCCCTTCATAATCCTTTTTATCTACATCACGAGGAGCATCAATAAACACCACCAGCCAATTGCCTTTTGATTGCACTAACACAAACTTTAACAATCCAAAATTTGTTTCTGTTAAAGAATTAGATGGATCACACGCCCTTTGTGGATCATGGTTCAATCGACTAAAGGTGCGTACTTCTTTTTGTCTCACAGCCACACGAGCCGTATCTCCTTCTATCACAATACCGCTGTCCACTTCAAACTCTTCAATCATCTTCGCCTTAACAGTAGACAATGCCACTGTAGAGGTCTTTCCCAATAACTCTCCCCAGAATCGTTCATTTTCATTGGCTTTTTCTTCTGTCACAGAACCATTAAACTGAGAGTAGTCTCCATCGTACTTATACGTTTTACCTTTGTATTCAAAGGCTGGTTTTGCGTTGTCCCATTTAATCTCTGCTTCCTCTATCTTTGTCCGTTGCCCATCATTTTGATACACACCACGAGAAGCCCCTGGTGGCACATTGGTCTCTACCCATAGTGGACTCGTCTTATCTGTTGCTAATACCTTCCATCGAGAAACCCCCGAAGAACATGTTATTGAATCCACATCAAAAATAGGAGCTAAAATACCAGAAGTAAGTGCACTTTTTTCTGCCACACTCTGCCTCATGTTATCAATAAATTGATCTTTAGAAATCAAACCTTCTTCTTCATTCAATCTAAAATTGGGATCGAAAAAAGTGCTAAATCGAGGAATATCTCCTTGCTGAAAAGCATCAAATACATTTTCGACCAAACGTGCCACTCTACCTTTTTCTCCCGTAGAAGCCGCTGCTCCTGTAAAGCCTTCTACATTAAAAGTAAAAGAAATACTGGAGTCCAATTTGTTTTTTAAGAGGTCTTGTACCCCAGCAGAAAGAGAAAGAGTATACTTGCCATTTACCTTAAGGGGATCTTTGTGCTTATAAACAGCTTTGTTACCTAGAATCTCCCATATCCCTTTAATTTCAGGGTTAAACTTTACCCCTTTAAGTATTGAGAAAACATCCACAGGACGATTAAATATCAGAGCAGGGTTTTGCATGGGCTTAATCTTGCCATTGTGAGAAGGATAAGTTTCTTGAATAGAAAAAGGTTTCAAGTTTTTTCTTTCGATGGTCACAAAAGTCGCTTTGAATTTTTCTTCTAAAGCATTCCTTGCTAAATCCTTAAGCGAAGTCGGAATAATTAATCCATATTGGCTACCCAACTGCAAGCTGTCATTAGAACCTAAAGATAAAGTAAGGACGGTATTATCTCCATTCCATTGTTTAATTACTTTTGTATTTAAAACCGTGTCGATTAAATTAAACGTAGTGGAACTCGAAGAAGTATCCATCACACCTAAAATGATTCTCCGAGAAGACTTTCTATCCATAGGTTCAGAAAAGGAAATACTAAGGCTTGCCTTTTTATGGGGAATGCCTGAAACCAGAAAAATCCCCGAAGTAGGGGCTGTTGCATCATGGATGCTTGTAACTGTAGGAGCCACTAAATCCTCAATTGCAGTGGTTTTCTGAACCTCTACCACACTATCTAATAATGCGTCAATATTATCGATGCGTGCAGTAATCAGCTCCATACTAATAGGGTCAAACTTAACCGCAAAAGCAAAATAAGTTCCCTCATCCAATATTGCATAATAAGTTCCCGTACTATCTGTTTGAGTGCTAAAAGCCGATTGACTAGAAGCGGCCAAGGCATCATAAAATAAAATATCGGCATTTGCTAAAGGCAAAGAGTCCTTCCCCGAATAACGAGCATCCCCCCCTGCATTAGCTACTTTAAGTAATCCACCAGGCAAAGATCCTTCTTTTAACAGACGGCCTGTTACCACTGCTTTTCCCTTATTTTGATCTAATAAAGTCTCTGCCTGAGAGAGTATCTTCTTTTTATCTAACTCAGGAACCTCATATTTATCCATGGTTTGTGTTAGTTCTTCTTGGATTTTAGAACAATTTACCAAGACCACAATCGCCAAAGCAACTAGTAAATATTCTACTCGAAAAAAGATAAGTCGGCTCATCGAAGCACTCCCTAATTCTATTTAAACTTTATACGCTACCTGAATTGTACAAGATGCCACCTTTTTAATTCAAGTTTTTTTTTACTTTTTACTCCAAGATTTATTAAGTAGTCACTTATAACTTGAAACAAAGGGAGATTATGTCACTACAAAGCATGACTGGGTTTGGTAAAGCAGAAAAAAATAGGCCAGAGGGTTATATTTCTGTAGAGCTCCGCTCCGTAAATAATCGCTACACCGACATTCAATTTAAGATTCCAAGAAACCTAAACATTTTGGAACCCCAAATGCGAAAAATTCTTGAATCCCATTGCTCCCGTGGCTCATTCACCTGCTCAATTCAATACAATTCTACGCAAAAAAAAGCAGCAAAGGTGCAATTGCAAGAAGCACTCTTAGACGATTATTTGGAGATTATTAAAAAAGTCCATTCTAAGCTGAATACCCCAAGTACGATAGATGTGGCAGAGCTTCTTCGTGCCCCTGAGCTCGTTCAGATTACCCCCATAAAATCAAATTCAAAAGATTTAGAAAAAGAAGTCCTCCCTCTTTTTACAGAAGCCTCTGTGCAATTACAAGAGATGCGAATGCTAGAAGGCAAAAACATACTCCTTGATATTACACAACGCATAGAAAACCTTGCTCAATGGATTCCTACCATTAAAAAGATTCTCCCCGATCGACAAAAAGAATACGCCACTAAAATAAAAGCCCGTTTAACAGAATTAACTCGAATGGATATTCATATTCCCGAAGAACGAGTACTCTCTGAAATAGCCCTTATGGTAGATAAAATGGATATCACCGAGGAAGTGGTTCGTTTTGAGTCTCATGTCGTTCTTTTTAAATCCACTTTAGAGGAGGCAAGCAGTCCAGGAAAAAAGTTAGGGTTTATCTTACAAGAGATGCTCAGAGAAGTTAATACCATGGGTAACAAATCGCAATACGTTGAAATTCAGCATCAATGCGTTAATGTGAAAGAAGAAATTGAAAAAATTCGTGAACAAGTAATGAATATAGAATGAAGATTTTTGCCTTATCCGACCCTCACCTCTCCTTTGGAACTCCTGACAAGAAAATGGATCGCTTTGGGGAAATTTGGGTTTCTCATGCTCAAAAAATAAAAATGCAATGGCAACGCCTTGTTTCTGATAAAGATGTGGTGCTTGTACCAGGAGACATTAGTTGGGCAAAAAAAATTGAAGGGGCATTAGCCGATTTGCAATGGCTCGATCACTTACCCGGACAAAAAATAATCCTCAAGGGAAACCACGCCATCTGGTGCAACAAAAAAGCAGAGCTAGAACAAAAGCTCCCCCCCTCCATCCAAGCCGTACATAACAACTCTATCACCATAGGAAACTTTGTTTTTTTTGGTTCTAGGCTTTGGGATACCAAAGAATATTCTTTTAATGAGCTTATCGCATGGGATAAAGAAAAAGGAGATCTCCCTAAAGACAAAGCCCCCCATGAAATAGAGAAACAAGAAAAATTATACAATAAAGAATTAGAACGATTAAAGCTGTCCATACAAAGCTTACCCGATAACCCTCAACTCAAAAGAATCGGACTTTGCCACTACCCCCCACTTGCCCATACTTTTGAAGACTCACGTGCTTCTTTGTTATTTGAAGAGGCAGGTGCCGAGCATGTCGTGTTTGGCCATTTACATAGTATAAAGGAAGGGCCCCGATTGTACGGAGCCCAAAGGAATACAGAATTTCATTTAACGTCTTGCGACTATATAGGAATGACTCCTAAATTAATCTGCGAAGATTAATCCGAAGAATATCTCAAGAAAGCGGGTGTTTCATAATCCACATCCGTTTCCCCTTCTCTAAACTTCCCTTCTTTAGGACCTAGTTGAGAGGATGCTGCCATTTTATTTACAGGAATCTCTGTCGTCAAGGGTTCTTCTCGATACCCCAAATCAGATTGAGGTTGTTGTTGTCCATAATCTGCAGTTTCTTTAAACTGACTTGCTTGACTCTCTTGGGGCGTGTAATCTAAACGATCAATCCGCTCAATCACTGGCTCTTGTGGAATAGCTGGAGTTCTTTCCGCCTCATTCACGACTAACTTTTCCGGTTGACCTAGTTTAAGATTCATAGCATCCGAAGTCATTTCTCGACCAAAGCCTGTAGCAATTACAGTAATGGCCACTTCATCTTTTAACTCAGGATTAACTACCGTTCCAAAAATAATATTAACAGAGGTATCATTTCCTACCGCTTCATAAATAAAATCCATGGCATCTTTAATTTCGAGCATTCCTAAGTTTTCGCCACCCGTAATATTAACCAATACTTCCGTCGCACCCACAATAGAAACTTCTTCTAAGAGAGGAGAATGGATAGCAATATCTGCCGCTTGTATCGCACGATTTTCACCTTTTGCGATACCCGTTCCCATCAAAGCATCACCACCTTGACTCATAATAGACTTCACATCAGCAAAATCAACTTGAATATCACCATTTTTTAAAATGATATCTGAAATACCACGAGTCGCAGAAGTCAATACTTCATCAGCCATTTTAAAGGCTTCTCTAAACGTCGTGTTCTTTTCAATAACAGATAAAAGTTTTTCATTGGGAATCACAATAATAGTGTCCACAATATTTCTCAAAGCTTCCAAACCTGCTTTTGCATTACGAGCACGGATTGGGCCTTCAAATCCAAAAGGACTTGTTACCACACCCACACTAAGAATACCTAATTCCCGAGCAACTTCTGCAACGACAGGAGCCGCACCTGTTCCCGTACCACCGCCCATACCAGCAGTGATAAAAATTATATCCGAACCCTCAAGTTCCGCCTTGATTTTATCCCGATCCGCCTGCATGGCTTCCATACCAATTTTTGGGTTAGCACCTGCACCCAAACCACCTGTGAGGTCATCCCCGATTTGTATTCGAGTACCTGCTAAGTTATTATCAAGAGCCATCGCATCTGTATTTACCGAAATAAATTCAATGCCCTCCAACCCCGATTGAACCATACGGTTAACTGCGTTACCGCCAGCACCCCCGATGCCTATCACCTTCATTTTTGCGACTGTATTAAATGTATCATCCATACTGAACTGCATCCTTTCCTCCCTATCGTTGTAAAACTAAACTTATTGCCCTATGCAAAGCAACTATTAAATAAACTTTCATACTTTTTTTATTTTAAACATATTGTTTAACCCATTTAGACATCTTTCTAATAATCTCTCTAAATTTATCTGAGCTTTCTTTGACATTTCCCGGTCTCTCGCCCTCTTGCTTATCCCTCAACATTCCGTATTGAATCAGCCCTACCCCTGTGGCATGTATAGGTGTCGAGGCGCAATCGACTAACCCTCCAAAATTACTCGGTATTCCAATTTTAACAGGCATCTCAAAAACTTCTTCCGCTAATTCAGCCGCCCCATTCATTAAGGAGCCTCCCCCTGTCAAAACAATCCCTGCCCCTAACAATTCTAAAAGGTTATTTCTTTTTAATTCGCGATGAACTAAAGTAAAAACCTCTCGCATTCTCGGTTCAATGATAGAAGCCAATACTCCACGGCTTACTTCTCGTTGTTCTCTTCCCCCAACACCTGGTACTAAAATGTATTCGGACTTTTCTAATTGATTCTTTAAACAAGTCCCATGACTTTTTTTAATTTCTTCGGCTCTTTCTAAGGGGGTTCTTATTCCTATAGCCACATCACTCGTTACATTTTTACCGCCCAGCCCAATACTTGCGGTATGGCGAATACTGTCCTCAATAAAAACAGCAATATCCGTAGTGCCACCACCCATATCAACCACTGCCACGCCTAATTCTTTTTCATCATCATTTAAAGTAGAGTATGCAGAAGCTAAAGGTTCTAACACAATATCGGCGACTCGAAGCCCTGCCTTTTCTACACTCTTATAAATATTTTGAGCAGAAGTCACTGCTCCCGTTACAATATGCACATCGGCCTCTAAGCGAACCGCTGACATTCCTACAGGATCCTTAATTCCTGCTTGATCGTCTACAATAAATTCTTGAGGAATGACATGTAACATCTCTCTATCCATAGGAATAGCCACAGCTCTTGCCGCTTCTATCACACGAGCCACATCTTGAGAGGTTATTTCATTATCTGTTCGATAAACAGCAATCACTCCTCGACTATTAATAGAACGAATGTGATCCCCTGCAATCCCTACAAAGACATCTTCTACATCTACACCTGCCATCAACTGTGCTTCTTGAATGGCTCGTTTAATGGATCGAACGGTTTTATCAA
>CAZLBO010000023.1:0-13875 GCA_964557725.1 uncultured Bifidobacteriales bacterium
GAAGAAATCATCAACGCTTCTTTAGTTGAAGGTGATACAATCAATATTGATTTACAGTATTGTAAGTCTGGAGGCTTAGATAGTCGTACAGATTATTTGAAACGAATAAAACATCTTTCAACGAAGTATATATCGGGTGATAATGGTGGTTATCTTGATAGTAGAGAAAATAACTTTGATTTCCAAAAACAGGCAAAAATTAAACTCTCTATTAAACTTGAAAAGTTAACGGGTGACTACAATACTTATGTTGGAGTGGTGATTGATTATAATCGAGATGGTGTTTTTGATTCAAGTGAATATGTTGCAAAAGGTATTTCGAAAAATGACTCGATGCTTCTTACATGGGATGTTTCAACTGATATCGAACGTGGAAAAACAATGATGAGGGTGATGATGAAGCGAGATACTGTTCTCGGCGCCCCAATTGATAGGCTATTAACGCCTTCTCCCTGTGAGGTTTATCCTGTTGGGGAAACAGAAGATTATTCGGTAACAAACTTATGGTGAGTTATTCGATGAAAAGTAGATATAAAAAAGAATATGTTTCCAGGGTAGTTGCTTTCGCACAAGACTCCTTCACTCTTGGTTGGGCATTGCCCAACATGCGAAACTTAAGGAGATGATGATGTCAATCATGACGAAAAAGAGATACGGTTCCCTCTTCTCAAATTGATAGCATTTAGTTTCCTTCTCCCTGTGAAACATATTCAGCCAAATTAAGCTGATTGATACCAATTCTCATAATAAACTACTTTTTTCTGTATAAAAAGGAAAGAATATTTTGGGTTACCCTTTTTAGTGAACATCTTTTTGACTTTTCTTTGATATTCGGGTTTATAATCTTAGAAATGACTGTATATTTGTAACAGTTATGTTAACGCAAAGAAATAACTTAAGGGAGTTATCAGATGAAAGTTTTTTTAAAGAGTAGTTTGTTTTTAACCATATTAGGTTTTTCTGTTGGTTTCGGACAGGGAGGTGTCTCTGTACCAGAGGCTGATTCAATGATGACCTCTATGCAAACCCGAAAAGATCTCGATTGGATCAAAGCGTTTAATGGAACAGATTTGAAGGATTGGGACGCAAAAATAAAAGGGCAAGAGCTTAATGTTGACCCAAATAATACTTTTAAAGTGAAAGATGGAAATTTATTAGTTGATTATTCCGATTATACAGGAAATTATAACAGTAGATTTGGTCATCTTTTTTATAATAAAAAATTCTCTCATTACGTCATAAAATCAACCTATACATGGTGGTCGAAACAGATTGCAGGAGGGCCAGGTTGGGCTAACAAAAATAATGGTTTTATGCTCCATGCTCAATCAGCGGCTTCCATGGGCAAAGAGCAAGACTTCCCTATTTCCATAGAAGCTCAGTTGCTTAAAAATAAAACGTTAAATTTATGTACACCAGGTACAGGGGCGTCAAAGCTTGATGGTACGGCTCGAACCTCTCATTGTTGGTCTGCAGGCGAATTACCCACTCAGACTGTTGGACAAGATACAGGAGTATGGATTGATATAACAATTATTGTACTTGGAGACTCTATTATCCATCATTATGCACAGGGTAAACACGTAATGAGTTATATCAAGCCTATTTACCTTTCTGGTGGTGTAGGTGGCTATGACAAAGTAACTTTTGACCCATTACTCAAGAGCAAACCCCCGACCCCCTTAAAAGAGGGCTATATCACGATTCAAGGGGAATCAGCACCGACAAGGTTCAAAAAGATAGATATTCTTAATTTAACGGGTTGCATGGATTCAACTTATAAAGAATATCGAGATTATCACTTAAACAATGATAGCACAAAATGTAAGGTTAAAAACTCAACTTCTGTGGCAAGTAAAAATGGTCTTTTAAGGAATCAAGTAAACTTTAGTGGACGAACGGCTTTGGTTGCTGAATCAGGTCAACATACTCTTAAGATCATGGACATGACAGGAAAGGTTTTATTTGAGCAAACAGCAGAAGGAAAGTACGCTTATGATGTTTCTTCTGTTAAAAATTCAGGGATTTACTGGGTAGAGCTCAAAGGACAAGTTAAGACTTATTATGGAAAAGTAGTTCTTTTCTAAAAAAATCTATTTGAATTCAAAAAAAGCCAGTCTTTGTACAAGACTGGCTTTTTTATTAGCATAAGAAAAAACAAAGTGAGTGAATAAGATTAATCAAGGCTCAAAGGGTAGAGGACATAATGAAAAAATCAGATAAGGTTACCTTTATTTTAAAAATGCTTGAGAAGCTGTACCCAAATCCAGAGATTCCTTTAATGCACAAGGACGCTTACACTCTTTTAGTTTCTGTACTTTTATCGGCTCAATGTACAGATGCTAGGGTCAATACGGTTACACCCAAATTGTTTTCGTTAGCTGATTCCCCTGAGAAGATGGTGAAGCTATCAATTGATAAGATATTAAGTATTGTGAGGGTTTGTGGGTTAGGGCCTGCTAAATCAAAGGCTATTTATAATCTGTCCGTTTTACTTATTAAAAATCACAAGGGAGTTGTGCCTCATACACTAGCAGAGCTAGAGGCATTACCTGGGGTAGGGCATAAAACGGCCTCGGTGGTGATGATTCAAGCATTTAATACTCCAGCTTTCCCTGTGGATACTCATATTCATCGGTTGATTTATCGATGGGGGCTATCAAATGGTAAAAGCGTTACTCAGACAGAAAGGGATTGTAAACGATTATTCCCTGAGGAAAAATGGATAAAGCTTCATTTACAGATTATTTATTTTGGACGGGAATATTGCCCAGCAAGGGGGCATGATTCTTTAGAGTGTCCTTTATGTCAAGAAATAGGCCGTAAATCAGAACTAAAAACTCGGGTATAACTTCCCTTCCTTTATTCCTTTTTTAACAGACTATCGAAGTACTGAATAGTCTCTTTTAACCCCTCTTCGAGTTCAATGGTAGGCTTCCAACCTAAAAGTGCCTTAGCCTTTTCAATGTTAGGTTGTCGCTGTTGGGGGTCATCTTTGGGGAGGGGAAGAAACTCCAATTTACTTTTACTATTGGTCAGTGTGATTATTTTTTCAGCGAGCTCTAACATGGTAAATTCATGAGGGTTGCCAATATTGATTGGGCCGATGTGCTTGTCCTGATTCATTAACATTACCATGCCCTTTAATAAATCTTTATAAAAGCAAAAGGATCGTGTTTGTTGGCCTTTCCCATAAATAGTAATGTCTTCTCCCTTTAAAGCTTGGATGATAAAGTTTGAAACGACTCGGCCATCATCAGGATGCATGCGAGGGCCATAGGTGTTAAAAATTCTCATGACTCGAATATCCACTTGGTTTTGTCGGTGGTAATCAAAGAATAAAGTTTCAGCCACTCTTTTTCCTTCATCATAACAAGAGCGGATGCCAATGGGGTTTACGTTTCCCCAGTATTCTTCCGTTTGCGGATGTTGTTGTGGATCTCCATAAACCTCGCTAGTAGAAGCTTGTAGAATTCGAGCATTAACTCTTTTGGCTAACCCAAGCATATTGATAGCTCCCATGACACTTGTTTTAATTGTTTTTACTGCATTGTATTGGTAGTGGATAGGAGAGGCAGGGCAAGCAAGGTTATAAATTTGATCGACTTCTAAGAGAATGGGTTGCGTGACATCATGACGTATTAGTTCAAAATTTTTACAATCTAAAAGGTGCTTGATGTTTTCTTTTCGTCCTGTAAAATAATTATCTAAACAGATAACATCATTTCCTTGTTTTACGAGAATGTCGCAAAGGTGTGAACCGAGGAATCCGGCTCCTCCTGTTATGAGTATTCGCTTCACGGGTTTGTCCTTTGAATAAAATGGTTTATTCCAATAAGGGTAAGGTTTCTTTCGATTCGTTTAATGCTATTGGTTTTTTCACCAATTAAATTAGCCATGCCACCTGTTGCAATAATGGTAGGGTCTTTCATAGGCTTCTCTTTTAAGATTTGGGAGACAATGTAATCTACTTGTCCTAAGTTTCCATATAAGACTCCATTTCGCAAGGCGTCATCGGTACTTTTACCAATAATACTTTGGTTCCAATAAAGTTCAATATCAGCGAGTCGGGAAGCATGTTGGACTAAATTCATCATGGATGACTTGAGGCCAGGGCTAATGACTCCTCCCCAATAGGTGTTTTCAGAATAGATGTCATAGGTTGTGGCTGTTCCAAAGTCAACGACAATAGCTTCTTTAATCCCTAGAGCTTGGCAGCCTAAAATGTTACAGAGTCGGTCAGCACCAATTTGTTGAGGAATTGAATAATTTAAGTTAAAGAAGCTCCACTGGGAAGATTGAATAACTAAAGGGGCTTTAGAAAAAAAGACTTCTAAGCCTCTTGACCAAGGGTAGAGTATGTTAGGAACAACAGAGGCTAAGGCAACATGATTTACATTAATGGGAGAAGAACTGTTTTTTCCGATCAAGCCATTAAGAGTAAAAATAACTTCATCAACAGTTACTTCTTTTTGGGTGTTAATTCTCCAATGATGGGTGAGCTCATTTCCGTTAAAGGTACCTAGTACAATATTAGTATTGCCAATATCAATGACAAGGTGTTGATGGTTTGAGTTTCTCACAGGTCTTTATACTTCTTTTTTGAATTTGAGGGATAGATCCATTGCATTCACACTATGGGTTAATCGACCGACAGAAATATAATCTAAATTGAGAGGAGCTAATTGCTTTACACGATCTAAGGTCATATTTCCACTGGCTTCTAGTTTGATTTTGGAAGAGTGTTTATGGATGAGTTCTGTGGCAGCTTTCATTTGCTCGTAAGACATGTTATCGAGAAGTACTCGATTGACCGAACTTGTGATTAAGGATTCGAGCTCATTAAGTGAGAGTACTTCTGCTTCGATGAGGTATTGATGACCATATTTTTCAAAAACTTTATCGACTGCTAAACGTACAGAACCACAGGCCACAATGTGATTGTCTTTAATTAAAATTTGGTCGTATAGCCCTTGTCGGTGGTTAAAAGCTCCCCCTATTTTGACTGCGTATTTATCTAAATCACGGTATCCAGGGATAGTCTTGCGCGTATCTAAAATTTTAGTGCGAGACCCCTTTAAACACTGTTGAAAATCATATGCTTGTGTGGCTATTCCACAGGTTCTTTGTAGTAAATTGAGGATAATTCGTTCGCATTGAAGGAGTTCTCTTGTATTGGTTTGAATTGAATAAATAGCGGTGCCTTTTTTTACTCTAGCTCCCTCTTCTACGAGTGGTTTATATTTTCCGAGTTGCTTTCGGTAATTAAAAACCTTTTCGATCAGTGGAAGTCCTGCAATCACCCCGTCTTCTTTTGCGATAATCTGGGCTTGTGAGGTTTGGTTTTCAGGAATGGTTCCCAAAGAGGTAATATCGCCTTCGCGTACATCTTCCTCAAAGGCTAAGTCTAATGTTTTGAGAAGAGAATGTTGGGGGAATGGGACTAAAACTTCATGCGCCATGTGGTGGAAAACTCCAGAATGTCATCACCTTGACTGTAGATGCCATTATTATCTAAATCGAGGGAGTATCCACGGAATTGAGCAAGAATTGAAGAATTTTCAATGACTCTGTACTCTATCAAGGCGCCGTACTCCATATTGAGGGAGTTGAAGAACGATTCACTTGATGTAGCAGTAATGTTTTCATAAAGTTCAAAATCGGAGAGGTCTTGTGTTGGACTCACTCGATTGCTGAGTCTAGGAGTCGTTAGAATCTCTCGTCTAAATTTACCACCAGTTAATAAATAGTATACTTCAGCTCTTTCTAGGTTATCTAAAAAATTATTTCCTGAAAATATACGAAATTTCATGGTTCTATTGACATTTAACTTGTATAGATCTCTTAGGGGTTGCAATACAGTTGCTTCAGGGTAGTTTTTTGAATAGGAAATTTTATTAGAGAAGTTTTGACCGTATTGCGCTTCCGCCCAAAGAGTTCTCCCAAATTGATAACTGACGCCTCCCAAAAACCCCTTAGAATTGTCAGCAAGGGGGGGATGGAACTCATTATAGGAAAGGGATCGGTTGTTAATAATTTGAGTGCGGTTCTCCCCATAAAACCGATTGAAATACCCGGGTGTAAGTCGTCCCCCAGAGATTCGTCCTTCTATAAAGGTCGAGAGTTTACGATAATTAACTTCAATACGAGGGGATTGTGCAGAATATCCGATTAAACTCCCTTTAGAATGTAAGAAGGAAGTGCTGATATATAAAAAGGCGTGAAATTGACTGCGTTGGATTAAGCTAAATTGAGAAAAGACCTCATAAGCAAAAAAGACTCCTGTATTAGAGACATTCAAGGAAGTTGGTATGGAGTCTCCTCTAAAGATTATATCCCCAGAAGTATAGCCTTCGGATTGATTCATATCTGTTATCACAGCTGTTCCGAGTCCAAAATACCCATTGTTAAAGGTAATTGAGCCACCAAGTACTTCGGCATCGCCAATACTGGGGGAAAAAAGAAGTGCAGTAAATTTGGGAAAAGGAGAATAGTCAATGAGTAGCCCAAGAGGTTGCTCTGTTTGGCTTCTTAGTTCATTAGAAAAGTCTGAAATTAAACCTCCAGAATGAATGGTTAAATTCCTGATTTCTCCAAAGTGAATATTAAGTCCTAAATTTTGGTCTTTATAATCAACAAAATAAATTTTGTCTAAAAGCTGTTGTTTTGTATCAAAAGTTAATGAATTAATACCTCCATCCGCTTGAGTTTCCACAGGAAGATTAAATGCGAGTGCGAGAGAGGAGAGTGTTAGTCCAAACCTCAATCGAAGACCTTTATAGGAACTGGGTTCCAAGGAGTTAGCGATTAACAAGTTTAATCGGGTTTCAAAAAAGAAATTAAATTCTTTGAAGGGGTCAATCCAATAGGGTGGGTGGTAAACTGGCTCGTTGAGTTTGTCAATATCTCTTGTTTGTTTGATAATGTGATTGACATTAAAAAAGGGTTTTATTTTGGTAGGAGCTTCATAAGAAGACTGTTTGAGGTTAGAGAATTCTCTTTTTTCTACTTTCGGTTTCCTTTTTTTATTTTTGGCTACTGCTCTCCAATTCTTTCTTTTTCTGCCCTTTTTATTAATGGACTTTTTCTTTGCATAAAGGATTTTCTTTAACAGTTTACTGGGGAAAAATTTTTTATAGGCGATGAGTGTCGCTTTGTTAATTAGCTGAGGAGAGGTAGGAGGTGAACTGACCTTTAGTTGTGTGTATTGGCGTTCTAAGATGTTAACTTCTTCTTGAGTGCTAATATCCTGAACGATAGCTTGTCCTGAGACTGATAAAAAGGTGGCCTTTGATTCGGTTGGCGCCACTGCTAATAGAGAGCCTGTAGATTGATAAGCAATGCCTAATTTTGTGCCAAAGACGATTCCTGAAGGCTCCTTCCACCTTGAAAGAATACCACCAGCTTGAATATTGATAAAAGGAATAGGGGGCGAGCCTTCTTCTAAAAGTGTTCCTTCAAATAGAATAGTAGAGTTTGCGGCAATGGTTAGTTTTCCGCTATTTTGAAATTGAATAATACAGAATGAACGAGGAAGGGTTTTAAGGAGATCTCCGTTTTCGATTAACGTCTCTTTATCGACATCAATCCATAGTCCGGTTCCGTTTTTCTGTATTTCTACCGTTCCTTTGATTTTGCTAGGAAAGCCTGTAAGTGGTAATTCTTGGGCTAAGGACTGATAGGGGTTGAAGGCTAGGAGTAAACCTATCCATAAGAGATATTTCTGCATAGAGATTTGTAGCATATTGATTATTTTTATTCATACAGATTCTCTAATTTTTCCACTTTGTTTTCTATAAGAGTTTGGTTTTTTTTCACTCTTTTAGAGATTGGAAGGTGAGGAAAGTTGGAAATACAGGCTTCTAACTCAGTATGGGCCTTTTTTAGTAATTTTATTTTTTCCACATCCTTTTTTGCGCTTCTTGATTTTTTAAAGAATTTTGAGGCAATGCTTCTTTTTTTCTTACAGTAGTCTGTTCCGATCTCTATCATTTTGAGATCGGCAACGTCCTGATATTCCGAGTTTAAGAGGAGTTTTAATGTCTGTACAGCCTTAAGGGGCTTGTTATCAGAAGCTTGAAATTCACTAAGTTTAAATAGAGAGTCTCCATTTAAGGCTTGAGAGTCGTTTGTTAAATTTAATTTGGCGATAAACTCATCAAAAAGAGTTCTCCCTATATGTTTGTATTGGCTTTCTAGTTTCGTTATTCCTTCCTGAAGGGTTGTTTTGTCAGAATTTAAGCTGTATTCATCTTCAAGTATCATTAATTGATTTTTTACATTCTGTTTATCCCTATCGTAAGAAAGAGAAACCATCTGTTTGATTTTTTTTCGAATAGGTGGTGCTTTTAATTGGCTTAGAATATTTAATGCTGTTGCTCTGATATGGGGGTAAAGAGCGCCGTCAGTAAAGGATTGATTAAAAGCCTGAATGGCTTCACGGGTTTCTGCATCAAGGGAATCAGGTAAAGTGTTTAAATCTTCAAATAAAGAGGGAGAAGAATCTAAAGTTTTTTGAAGTTCCTTTTTATAAATTTTAATTCTCGCATTAATAGCTTTTGCCCCTGCTTTGTTTCCTTGGCTTTGCAAGAGTTCTGCGTAAAGCTTTAAGGTTTTAAAAAGAATAGAGGGTGAAATCTGGTTCTCAAGGGTGCGTTCAATTTCTGCAATGACTACTTGAGGGCTTTCTGAATGGTCAGCACTTTTAAGACACTCAACCCATTCGGAAGGGTTTTTCTTTTGGGCTGAACAAATGATAGTTAAGCTATCTAATTCCTTCCATAAGCTATCGATAGAAGGGGATAGGTTTAAACGTTGAGTGTATAAACTCACTTGTTGCATGACTAAACTTAAATAATCGTGTAAGTCTTTAGGCAAGTGAAGCTTGTTTGTTAGCGCCCATTGTAGGAGTAATTCATTTTGGGTGAGTAGTATGGATAATAAACTGTCTTTGGCAGGTTTATCTTGGTTTTGAATCTGATGAGTGAGGGTATCTGTTAGGGTGTCTAAGAGTACGGTGTTATTGGATGGGGTAGGGTCGGAAAAATCAATATTTTTTCTTTTTATTTGTGCACAGTTTAATAGGCTTAAAGTAAAAAGACACAGGACAATTTTTAGAGTAATGAGGGGTGATTTTTTCATAAATTAATTTTGTATGGTAATGGTTACCGTTTTTGAATGACTGGAGTCTAAAGACTCATTGTTAGAGAATAATAAACCATTTTTTTTGTAAACCTTATAGGAGGTTAACTCCTCCTCTCCTTTTAGAGGGATTTTATGTGAAACTTGTAAATTTAAATCGAGGAAGTCTACTTGTGAACGGTAATTTTTGATTTTGACAATAGATTGGGCGATAGGAATCCAAGTGGGTAAGGAAACTGTCCCTCCATAGCCGATAAAACCTCTTCGTTTCATTTTTTTATTGTTATCAAAACCGACATAAACTCCTATGGAGTAGCCGTCTTCGGGGGAAAATGGGTCTTTATGAATGGATGGAGGGCCTGAAATAAAACCGATGAAAGCCCCATTTCTGTAATCATTTGTTGTGCCTGTTTTTCCATAGGCTGGTACTTTTAGGGTAAGGTTTTCTTGCGTGGATCTCAGTGTCAGTTCTCTTGAAACTTTAGCACCTGTACCGCCTTCAATAATGTTTTTTAAAATGGATTGAATTCCATGTTTTGCTGTTAGGCTGAGTACTTGAGTTTTTGTGATAGTATCTTGATAGACAATAGTTCCGTTGGACAAGGTAATGGATTTAATAAATATGTGATTAGTACCTATTTGTTCAGAAGTATAACGGGCGCCATCTTTTAGCGTTTGGTAGGCACTGGTTGCGTCTAATAAGGTAATGGTATTACTCCCCAATGGATAAGACATAACTCCATCAAGAGTTTGTTGTATGCCTAATTTTTGAGAGAACTTAACAATGTAGGCATGGGCAACTAAGGCCTTAAACTCTCGAGAATGATAGAGTTCTTTTGAGTTGTAGCTAGGGCCTAGTTCAGCCAGATCGAGCTTCTCTTCTAATTGTGCAATAGTTTTTAGTGAGATATTTTCCTTCCACAAAATAGACCCTTGCTCAATGGTGTCTAGATTGACAGATACCCTGCTCCAATGGTTTGAAAGTTTTACTCCTCCAATGGAGTATTGATTGGAACTATCAATCCAAATAGAAGGGTTAGGTTGCTTTTTCCATTTTTCAAGTTCTTCTTTGATTTGTAAAAATGAATGTTTTAGAATTTTCTTTCTAAGAAGAGGTTCCTTTTTGTTTTGACGGGAGTATTTTTTCAGCTCTTTTTTGAAGCCAATGCCATAAGGAAGAGATTTAAGAAATTGAGCTTCTTGGTCACGGCCTTCAAAAATCAAGTCTACTTCAAAGTCACTAATAAGTTGGTCGTAATAGATTTCAAGCCGATTTCGTCTTGTAAGTATTAAGCCCATTTCATCACGAACAAAGGTTTTAAAAACATCAGGGGAACTAAAGTTTTTAGGGGCAAGGCCAAGTTGAGAGGCTGTCTCCCAAAAGTCTTTCGGGCTTAATTTATCCATTAAATGATAAAGTAAATAGACACTAGAAATATTTTCTGAATTTCGTCCAGCCCACATCATGCTTACTTTTGGTTCGGGTTTATGAGCGGGGCGAGGAAAGTAAAAAGTGTTTCCTAATTTAAAAAGTTGTCTTTTATTAGGAAGGACATCCATGGGTGACCAGCCTAATTCTAAAGCCGCAGCATAGACAAAAGGCTTAAAGGTGGAACCAAATTGTCTTTTGGATTGGAAGACCCTATTATAACCTGTATTTCCATAACCTCCGACGTTCGCGAGTATTTCTCCGTCTTTGAGAATAAGGGCTGCCCCCTGAATCTCAGGTTTTTGTTCAATGCTAAGGAAAATCTTTTCCTTTTTATTTAAAGAAAGAGAACCATAAATATAATCTCCTTTGAGAAGATTTTTTTTGTAAAATTGTTTGAGCAATTTTTTGGAAGGAAGCCCTCTTTTTCCCGTTTTGTGTAAATTCCATGAGGTATTAAAAACGTCTAAAGCGGGTTTTTTAATCCATACTTTTTTTGTTTTAAATTGAACTTGAATTTTTATTGGAATTTTATTTTTTATCACCAGAGAACAAATTCGACCTGTGATAAAAGCTCCTGGTTTAAGGGTTCGAGAAAGAGATTGTTTTTTTCTTCCTAATGAGTGATAACCATTGAGCTTAACATCGAGTTGAGAAAGGTTTTTATATAAGTGATAGGAAGCCGCTTCTTGTAATTTGGCATCTAGGGTTGTGTAAATTTTAAGCCCTGCTGTCATATAATCATGGATATCAAAATTACTTAAAGATTTTTTAATGGGAGGGCTATCCATGATTCGTTTTATTTGTACCATGTTGGTTGAAAGCTTAAAGCGAAACCGTCCTCGCTTAAACTTGAGAGGCGTTTTTTTTGCTTTTTCATAATCCTTTTGAGATATTTTTTTGTCGAGATACATTCTTTTGAGAACATACATCGTACGAGTCTTTGCTCGTCGTAGTTTGTTTTTTCTGGGATCTTTTTTAGTTGAAACAAAAGGGTCATAACGATAAGGGCCTTTGACACTCCCTGCGATAAAAGCGGCTTCTTCTAGTTCGAGTTGTTTGAGAGATTTATTGAAAAAATAACGGGCAGCAATTGAAACTCCTTTTCCATTACCACTGACATAGAATTGATTGAGATAAAACTCCAGAATCTCTTGTTTGCTAAAACGTGTTTCTAACTTTAGGGTCATAAAAAACTCAGGAAGTTTACGTTTTATACGATTCCACAAGCCTGTTTCATTTTTAAAAAAAAGATTCTTAATGGTTTGTTGGGAAATGGTACTTCCCCCTCGCTTTGCCTTCATTGAAATAAGGTTATCAAATTGAGCGTAAAACAAGGCCTTGTAGTCTATTCCCGAGTGTTTATAAAATTTTTTATCCTCGGAAGAAATAACGGCTTCTCCCAAAAGTACAGGGATAGAATCAAAAGGCATGTACTCTCGATGGGAATCTTGAAAAAAGGCACCGATTTTTGTTTTCTCATCGGAGAAATAAACCGCTGATTCCTTTGCTAAAATCTTCATGATAAATGATTTGGTGAAGCGAGGGTCTGATTCGTCTTCTAAATACAGGTAAAGGCTGATGGAGGCTATAACAAAAGCGATGACAGCAACGAGAGCCGTTCGGAAGAAGAATTTTGTCAGATACGTTTTCAAATTTTAGCCTTTAATCCTTTATAGGATAAATAAAATTTTATGAGGGATAAAAAAACCTGTAATCCTATTAAAAGGGGTTTAAAAACGGAAACTTAGTGAATTGTGGTCATTTGTCAGGTTTAATATGTGTAAAAATGGATTTTTGCCCTCAAATTACGAAATGTGGCTTGAATCAGAAACGGATTAAATTACCTTTCCTCGCTAGCTCAGGAGGGGTGGCCGAGTGGCTTAAGGCGACGGTTTGCTAAATCGTTGAGGGGATTATTGCCTCTCCGGGGGTTCGAATCCCCCCTCCTCCGAGCGAACCGCTTTTATCTTAGAATTACAACGTTTTTAGATAGTCGTAACTTTTTTCCATTTTTTCGATAAAATCAGAAAGTAGAGGAGCCGGATTTTCAGAGGAATCTCCTTTTCCAATTCGTTCTAGTTGTAGGGCTATATTTCCTGCTGTTTTAAAGCGGAGGTTGAGTAGAGCCCCTTTTACAGCATGAGCTAAGTGATTGAGATCATCCAAGTTATTTGATTCTATGGCTATTTTTAGCTTAGGAATGGTTTCATCTGTAAACTCTTTTAAATCATTGGCTAGTTCAAGAAAGTCTTCTTTATCTAAGCCGAGGTTTTCAATCGCATCATCAAGATCTATTAAATTAGACATTTTATTCCCTTGGAAAGGTGTTCACATTAATATTTTAACATGAGTTTTAGTTTATATCAATCAGGAAGAGAGGCTTTTTTAGAGAATACGTTTATTCTCTCCTAAAATCTAAGAAGTCAGAAGGAATAGGTTTTGTTTTTTGTAATTGGAGCTCTTTTCTGTTACTTTTGCAGTTCATTTTGAATGGGAAATAGATATGACAGAAAAGTCGAATGTGCGTGTACGTTTTGCCCCTAGTCCTACAGGAACTCTCCATGTGGGGGGTGCGAGAACGGCTTTATTTAATTGGTTATTTGCAAAAGCCTCGGGTGGTCAGTTTATTTTACGGGTCGAAGATACAGATCAAACTCGTTATGATGCTGAGGCAGAAAAACTTCTTTTTAAGGATTTAGAATGGTTGGGCTTCTCATGGGATGAGGGACCAGGTATAGAAGGGGATTATGGCCCATATCGTCAGTCTAAAAGGCTACCAGTGTATAAGGAGTACGTAAATAAGTTAGTAGAAATGGATAAGGCATATCCATGTTTTTGTACTTCTGAACGACTAGATAAAATAAGGAAGGTGCAAAAAGAGAATAAGCAATCTATGGGTTATGATAGACATTGTCGTGAGTTATCAAAGGAAGAGGTTCAAAAACGAATTGAGAATAAGGAACGGTATGTGATTCGAATTAAACTTCCCCTAGAAGGAGCGGCACAGTTTCATGATTTTATTAGGGGGGATATTGAAATTCAATATAAAGAACTCGATGATTTTATCTTATTAAAGTCCGATCAATTTCCTTCTTATCACTTAGCCAATGTAGTCGATGACCATTTAATGAAGATATCTCATGTACTCAGAGGAGATGAATGGATACCAAGTACTCCTAAGCATCTATTGATTTATAATTATTTAGGTTGGGAACCCCCCATTTATGTGCATTTGCCTGTGATTTTGGCCGAAGGAGGAGGCAAGTTGAGTAAGAGAAAGGGGGCTGCCTCTGTGACGGATT
>CAZLBO010000024.1:0-5781 GCA_964557725.1 uncultured Bifidobacteriales bacterium
AGGGTATCTTTTCGGAGGACGGAGAGAATGAGGCAAAAAACAATAAAATTGTACTGGTAGAAACCACAAATAATCACTTTTTGGGAACAGATAAAGATGGACGGGATATTTTGGCCTTGCTATTTGCAGGTGCTAAGACATGTTTATTTCCAGGCTTAGTGGCATGCCTTGTCGCTTTGGGTATAGGGGTTCCCTTGGGTTTGACAGGGGGGTATTATGGAGGGAAGTGGCAAGAGTTTATTCAATTTAGTAATGGAATTATTTTATCCTTCCCTCGTTTTATTCTTATCCTCGTTGCTATATGTGCTTTAGAACCCAATATATATTACACCATGATGATATTAGGTTTAACCATGATCCCCAAAGTTTCAGAATTAATACGCACAAAGGTGAGAACACTCTCACAAATGGGGTTTGTATTAGCCGCAAAAGAAAGTGGTCTCTCCGATTTTAAAATAATGTTTAGACATTTATTTTGGTTTCAAACGAGAACATTGTTTTTTATTCAAGCCTCTATGATTATGGCGGAGTCTATATTAGTAGAAACCACCTTAAGTTACTTACATTTTGGGACAAAGCCTCCAGGAGTTTCTTGGGGAAATGTGATAGAAGGCAGTGGAGATACCATTTTTGTGGGTCAGTATTGGATTACCTTCTTTCCTGCTTTTGCGATAGTACTTGCCATACTTGGTTTTTATTATCTAGGAGATGGCTTAAATGCAAGGACGGTGGCACGTGAGCGACGATAAGCAGCCATTACTTAGTATCGATAACCTAACGGTTAATTTTGGCAGTGGGGAGTCTTTGTTTCGTGCCGTCAATAACTTGAGTATCAAAATATACCCAGAGGAAATTGTGGGTCTTATTGGCGAATCAGGAAGTGGAAAAACGACTTGTGTGCACTCTATCCTCGGGTTAGTGGATGGTTTACCAGGAGTTTCAAAAGGAACAGCTACTTTTTCTGGACAGTCTATTTTGCCAAATGTCCCCAAATACTTAAAAGTTGAAAAAGACCAACCTGTTGGGAAAAAGAAATTAGGATACTTTAAGGAACATAAAAAATTGTTGAAAAAGGTATTGGGAAGGGATGTCACTGCTATTTTTCAGGAACCTAAATCTGCCTTAAACCCTTATTTTTCTATTGGGGAACATCTTTTAGAATGTATAGAAAGGGGAGAAGTAAAAGAGGGGAATCCTATTGAATACGGAAAAGAAATTCTTTCTCAAGTAGGGATAGTTGATGGATCAAATGTATGGAAGCAGTACCCCCATCAATTAAGTGGAGGCATGGCGCAAAGAGTGATGATTGCTATGGCCTTAGCGAGTCACCCTAAATTATTGATTGCTGATGAACCGACCACAGCTTTAGATGTAACTACCCAAGCAAAATTATTACAACTTTTTCTCAAATTTAGAAAAGAGAAAAAGTTAGCAATCATGATGATTTCCCATGATATAGGGGTGATTCGAGAAATTACAGATAGAGTTTATGTGATGTATAAAGGGGATATTGTCGAACAGGGAAAAACAAAAGATGTGATAGATAACCCTCAACATGAATATACCCAAATGTTACTAAAATCTTTTAATAATTTGGCCGTAAAGGGTTAATGTATGGCGTTATTACAAGTTAAAAATTTACATAAGAAGTTCCGTTTAGGTAAAACAGAATTTACGGCAGTCAATGATGTTTCTTTTCAAATTGAAAAAGGCAAAACTTTTGGTTTAGTCGGCGAAAGTGGTTGTGGTAAATCAACGATTGCATTGTCTGTAATGGCGTTGCAAACTGTTAATTCAGGAAAAGTTTTATTTAATGGACAAGATATTTTAGAACTTTCTAAAATAAAGTTACGTCCTCTCCGTCGCAATATCCGTATGCTATTTCAAAATCCAGAGGCTGTTCTCAATAGTGGAATGACCTTGAAGCAAGTTTTGTTAGAAGAGTTAGAAAAAGAACCTGAATTAAGTAAAGCAGAAAAAGCTCTTCGCATCACAGAAACCATTGAACAGGTAGGGCTTAGAGAAGAACATTTGAAACGCTACCCACCAGGCTTGAGTACAGGAGAAAAACAAAGAGCCGCAATTGCCAGAGCCGTGATCACTCGACCAAAATTTCTTTTGTGTGATGAGCCTGTTGCTAGTTTGGATCTTTCTTTAAAAGCAACAATCATTGATTTGCTAATGGATTTACAAGAAAAGAGAGAGTTGACTTACCTCTATATCTCACACAACTTAAGCTTAGTGCGAAAGATATCACACCAAATAGGGGTGATGTATATGGGTTACTTGGTGGAAGAAGCTCCGGCAGAAAAGTTTTCTGTACAAGATGTTTTACATCCTTATTCAAGGCTTTTATTAGCTTCTGTTCCGAGTACCGACCCCGATGCTTTTTCTAAGATTCTTTCAGAATACCCTGATGTAGAGCCCACCCGTTTTGAAAAAGGTTGTCCTTTTCGAAACAGATGTCCTCTTTATAAAGAGAATCCCTTAAAGGATTGTGAAGAAAAACAACCAGTGCTTATCACTCGTGATGATGGAAGAAAGGTTGCTTGTTATCAAGTGGACTGATTGAATTGTGAAACAACCGTGGGATGCAAAATTCCATTGGATCCAATTCCCGTTCCCCCTAAAATAGTTTCTTCTCCAGAAATAGAGGTAAAGAGGCCTCCTGCTTCTTTTAAGATGATTCCGATGGGAGCAACATCCCATACATTGACAATGGGGTCTACCATAACCTCTGCTTTGCCTGTGGCAACTAGGTAATAACCGTAACAATCTCCCCAGCCTCTATATATTTTTGCACGAGAAATGAGCGACTTCCAAGGTGCGAGGTAGCCTTCTTTTTCCATGCGTACAATGTTTCCATCTAATAGCGTGGCTTCTTCAATGGAAGATGTTTTAGAAACAGAGCAGGGTTGGTCATTTAAGAATGCTCCTTGCCCACTGGCTGCCCATACTTGTATGTTTAAGGCGGGGAAGTCCATAAAACCTAAGAGTGGTTTTCCATTTTCAATTAATGCCAAAAGGGTGCCGAAAAGGGGAACCCCGTGAATAAAACTCTTTGTGCCATCAATGGGGTCAATGACCCATTCTCTTGAAGTGGTGCCCACTTCTCCCCCAAACTCCTCTCCTACCACATTGTAGTCAGGGGTTTCCTTAGCTAATAATGTGCGAACAATTTCTTCTGATTTTTGATCCGCAATGGTCACAGGGGATTGATCTTTTTTATACTCAATTTTAAAATCAGATTGAAAATGGGTGAGTATTTCTTTTCGCGTGGCCGCTAAAATATATTTAGCAAGTTTGATTTCATTGTTTAAATTCATGGTCGTATGTTGATCCGTTAATTGTTAGTCTGTATACTTTTTGAAATTTATCCAATTTTCCTTAAACCCACTTTTGGGTGGCTTTCCCTTTCTGTACAAAGAGACTTCGCCTTGATCCAGAAAGGGCTCAAATATTTTCCAAGAAGTTTCCGTTTCTTCTGCGCTGACAAAAAGTGTTTGATCATTATTGAGAGCGTCTGAAAGTAACTTTTGATAAGCTTCAGGGATTTCCTCTTCAAACTCCTCGTTGTAATAAAAGTTCATTGTTGTGGGGCGAATGGTGTTTTCGCTACCAGGGACTTTACTAGAAAGATCTAAAAGAATGCTCTCTGAAGGTTGAATTTTAAAAATAATTTCATTTGAGTTAACATCGTTTTTCTCGTTAAATAAAAGCTGAGGTAGTTTCCTGAATTTAATTCCAATCTCTGTACTTTTTCTATCCATTTGTTTACCCGCTTTAATGTAAATAGGGGTGCCAGACCATCTAAAATTATTGATAGAAATTTTAACTTCAGAATAAGTGTCTGTATTTGAGTTAGGCTTAACTCCCTCCTCCGTGGCATAACCCTCATATTGAGAACGGTTGGCTTCATCAATCTTAAGTGTTTTGAGTAAAGAGATTTTTTGAGATCGGATGTCGTCTGCAGATAAACTGGTGGGCGGCTCCATGGTAATTAAGGAAAGAAGTTGCATCAGGTGATTTTGCATCATGTCACGCATAATACCTGAACTATCAAAATAAGCCGCACGGCCTTCGAGCCCCAAAGTTTCAAAGGAGTTTATTTGGATCGATTCAATGTAGCGGCTATTCCATACGGGTTCAAAAATGGAGTTAGCAAACCGAAAAACTAAAATATTCTGAACTGCTTCTTTTGCTAGATAATGATCAATACGGAAAATCTGCGATTCATCAAAATATTGATTGATGTCTTTATTGAGTGCTTGAGCAGATTTATAATCATAACCAAAGGGTTTTTCAATAATGATAGAGGTGTTTTCGCTAAAACCTTCTTCTGAGAGTGCTTTAGCGGCTTTTCCATAGGCAGAAGGAGGTAAGGACAAAAAGAAGATGACTTTTTTAAAGGTTCCTTTGGATTTTAAGTATTTTTTTAAGCCCGTGATATTTTGATGGTAATAAAGGATTCGACCAAAATCATCACAGATATTAAACCGTTTTCTAAAGGCTTCATCTGTAAACTCACTTCGTCCTGTTCCCACCACAATATTGCTGTTATCAATCACTTTTTTGGTGTATAAAATGCTTAATGCAGGCAAAAGCTTTCTTTGAGCCAAATCCCCTGAGGCACCTAGGATGACAATAACACTGTTCTTTGAATTAACCATGACTTCTCTTTTGATTTTTTATTTATAATAACAAAGTTTAAGGGTAAAAAGAGAGAAGAAAAGGTGCTTTAAAGAGCCTTTCACTAAAAAAGGGTAGAAATTGAATCCTATTGTTTATACTTGGGCTGCTAATTATTAGTTTCTTATTTATCAGAAGGCACTAAAAGAAAGGAAAAGCATGGAATCATTTATTGAGTGGTGGCAACATATCCCTTTTCACCTCACCCCTTGGATTTTTAAAATAGGATCCTTTAAGTTACAGTATTATGGTTTGATGTATATCCTCGCTTTTGTGCTGATCTACTTTTTGGCTGTTTATCGAACGAAAAATGAGGATGAGTTTCTCTACACGGAGAACTTTCACAAGGATATTCTCACAGCGGCCTTTATTGGTGTACTAGTGGGAGGGCGTTTAGGCTATGTTCTTTTTTATAACCTAAATTATTATTTAAGTCACCCTCTTGAGATTATCTGGCCCTTTAGAGACGGAATGGAATTTGTTGGTATTTCAGGGATGTCGTATCATGGCGGTCTCATAGGTGTTTTAATTTCTGTAGCCATTTTTTGTAAGAATCGAGGAGCAAGTTATCGCAATATTGCTGACTTGTATGGGCCTATTATCCCTTTGGGCTATACCTTTGGAAGAATAGGTAACTTTATTAATGGTGAACTTTATGGTCGAGTTACAGAATCGGCCATTGGCATGTATTTTAAGGCTGATCCTGAAGTGCTTCGTCACCCTTCTCAGTTGTATGAAGCTTTTTTTGAAGGGATTGTCTGTTTTGCATTACTTTGGTGGACCCGAAAAATTAAATCCTATCAAGGAGCACGTGTGTCCTTCTTTTTGATGAGCTATGGCCTTGCCCGCTTTTTCATCGAATATTTTCGTGAACCAGACAGTCATCTTGGGTTTGTGTTTATGCAGTTCTCAATGGGGCAATTGCTTTGTTTAGGAATGATACTCACGGGAATTATTTCCCTAGTTATTTTCTCAAAAATGAAAAAGTTTAAGGACCCATTGATGTAAATCCTTCCCCATCATTCGAATTAGTCAGGGAATGCTTCCTCGTCATTCCAGCTCGTCTGAAATCCCCCTCTGTCATTCCAATTA
>CAZLBO010000024.1:5881-13761 GCA_964557725.1 uncultured Bifidobacteriales bacterium
GTCAGGGAATCCTTTTCCCGTCATTCCAGCTTGTCTGGAATCCCCCTCTGTCATTCCAATTAGTCAGGGAATCCTTTTCCTGTCATTCCAGCTTGTCTGGAATCCCCTTCTGTCATTCCAATTAGTCAGGGAATCCTTTTCCCGTCATTCCAGCTTGTCTGGAATCCCCCTCTGTCATTTCAAGTATTCAGTAACCACTTTATTCAACAATTAAAATTAAGTCTAATCTTTTACTCTTACCGAGAATATTATATGGCTATTTGTTGTGTCACTGAGGTAAACAAAATCTTGAAGGTTAACAATCACAGGTTCTGCATCTGTGGCTTTAAGCCCCTTTATTTTGACATCCTCAAGAATGGAAATCTTATTTGAAGTGGCTTTCTGAAGAGTTAAACGGTATTTCTTATTAGTTGCATTTGGTGGGTAGAAGGTGATTTTTGGCTCTTTTGTATCTCCCTTTTTAATAGAAAAAGGGTTCGTAACAGAAACACTATCCACAGGTATGTAGCGAAAAAGATTAATGACCTTTTCAATTTTATTTTTATTAGAGCTGTTGTCCGTAAGGGAAATGGTAAATTGATTAGCGCCTTCTTTTAGAGAAACAGTCGCTGTTTGCTTTATACCTTCTTTTTTGATTGCAATAACTGCACTATTGACGAGTATTAGAGAGATTCCCGAAGGATCTGCTACATTAAATGAAATCTCAACTAACCCATTGGTTATGCTTGTATCAATAATAGTGTCATTACTGGTGTGAGAGAGCATTTTAAAGCTTGGTGGAATCGTATCGATTCCAAATAAGTTGAGCTCAAAAGTCGCTATATTTTCTGGAGAAGGAATCGCGTCTGCTGTGGTGAGAATGATTTTGTTTGCTCCTTCTTTAAGTACCACATCCTTTTTGTAAAACTTGCCACTTTTAGGAACATCAGTGCCCCCTAGCTTGACCCATTTGACTCCACTGGGGTCGGCGACTGTAAGTTTGATAAGTGTGTTTAGGTTAACAGTATCTCCATTCTTTAAACCAACAAGGCTAATAACAGGAGCTGTGGTGTCCTTTCCTGTTAATTTTAAAGTAAGCTTTTTCTCATTACCAGCACTGTCTTTGGAAATAATATCAAAAGAGTTGGCTCCATTTTTTAAGTCAACATAACTGTAATAATAGTCGGAAGCTGTTTCGGCGACCTTTCCATTAATTAAAACCTTTTTAATACCGTATTGGTCTGTTGTATTGATTTTGACTTTGACCCTAGGTGTGTAAATAGTTTGTTGATTTTGTGGTTGCAAAAGGTTGAGTTCAGGGGCAGTGGTGTCATAGACGAGATAAAAGTAATGAGTGCTTGAGTTGCCCCAATTGTCTTTTGCAATAACAGTTATTTTGTTTGTATCAGAAGTACTGAGGGTAATGGATGATGTATAATAGTTGTCTTTTAAAATGGCTACAGTGCCATTGATTTTGGCTTCTCTAATACTGGATAAATCTTCGATTTTGAATTTAACAAGAGGTTTATTTGTATTGAGCGCTTGGTAATTGGTGTGAGAAGAAAAAGAAACTGTAGGGGCTGTTGTATCAGAAGTATAATATAAGCTGTATGCAATGGTATCAGAAGAAGCCCCTACAGTCATTAGATTATATTCGGTTGTTACGTTTGCAGTGAGTGTGAGCGTATACTCATAAGTTGAGTCATCCGTTTTTTGTAGTGCTTGCTTAGCATCACTAGGGAGGATACGGATAAACATAGAATCAGTTTTCGCGGGGTTTTGGACTCGAACTTTGATTTTTTGATTGGGAGTAGAAACCGTATCATGTTGTTTTAAGCCGAGTAAGGTAAACTTTATTGGTCCAGAATATTCTTCCTTATGAAATAAGGAGATGGTGTCACTGGCTGATTCCGAACGGTTATTTTTAGCTGTGGCAATGAGGGTCGTACTTTTGTTTTTGTCGATGCTAACAACAGCTGTCCATTCAGTAAATTCGGAGTTAGAGCTTCCTTTTTTTCCGGCAATGTCGTTTATATACACTGTATCTGCTTGCTTGCTTCCGTATGTTCTTAAAACAACAGGCACCTGTGTGAGGTTTGTTGTATCAGTGTTTTTGGGGGATGTAAACTGGATGGATAAGGAAATAGTATCCGTAGGAATGTAAAATACATTTACATTTAAGTGTCTTGTATTTGAATTAGGAGCATTATCTATGGCTGTGATAAGAAAAGAGTTGGCTCCCTTGTTTAAGCTTACTTTAAGCTCCCATTGAGTTCCATTTCTAATGGTTTGTTGCTCATTTACTGTAATAGTAGATTGAGAGGCGTCATAGACTTCTCCTTTTAGTGTAATAGAACTTGTATAGGTGGTGTCAGAGAGCGAGTCCAATTTTATGACGGGTGCCTCTTTATCTTCGACATCTTGTTGAACAATTAAAGTGAGAGTATCTTCAGTAAGTTTGGCATCTGTCTGAAGAATTTTAGTAATTATAATGTTTTTGCCTAATTTAAGCGTCACTTGTATTTCTAAGGATTCTTGATCCCAAATCACTTTTTGGCTTTTATTGTTTACATATGTCGTAACCTCAGCAATTTCAACTGTGGAAACAATATTTGCTCGGACTTCTATTTGTGTACTTGCAATTGTGTCGTTGTTTGAAAAACCATTGCTGTATTCAATTTGGGCTTGATTTTTTTTATCCAGTTGATTTTGTTGTTTTTCCCGTGCTTTATCAATACAGTCGTCAATGTCACCTTTACAGTCTGGTTCAAATTCAGCGAGAAGGGCAAGGGAACTGTCTCCTACATAATTTGAGGCGGTAGAGTCGTGGGGGTTATCCTTATCATCCGTTACACATTGAATCATAATGCTGGATAGAGCAAGGGCAAGGAATAAGACGACGATTTTTTTTGAATTAAAAGTTTTCATAATACTAATTTAAGCCAATTGTGAAAATTAACAACCTATAGATGTTTGTCTGATAATGAAAATTTTGAAAGAGAAGGTATGCATAAAGTTTCTTGTGAGAATAGTGTTTATACTATTAGTTTAGTATAATTTTTATTTAGAGGCAAATATTGCTATAAATCGCCAAAAACAGTATAATTTGTTTATGATAAAGTGTTAAAAAGAAAGAAATCAAAGAAATTCTTAAAGCTTCTTTTAGCCTAATGGGTCAAAAAAAAATTAGATTAAGGGTATTATGAATCAATCAAATGACATGGATCTCCCCAAGGGAGTTACAAATAATATTCGAGAAGTTTTTGGCTATATCCAACGGTTTAAGGAAAAGGTTTTTGTTCTTAAACTGGACGATGACTTACTAGACAGCCCCCTTTTCTCTGTTTTAGTAAAAGATATTGTACATATCAAAAATATGGGAATTAAGGTTGTACTTGTACTTGGAGCGCATAACTCTATTAATAAGGTCTTAGAAACTTATGGGGTAGCGACAGATTTTGAGGATAGGATTCGAATAACCTCTCAAGAAGCTCTTCCTTTAGTCAAATTAGGGGCTTCTAACGTTTCAAATGAGGTTTTAACCCTATTATCAGAAAATGGAGCCAGCGGTGTACTGGGGAACTGGATAAAAGCCAGGGAAGTAGGAGTACTTCAAGGGAAGGATTATCAGAATACGGGAAAAGTAGACTCGATTAACCTCTCAGTGGTCAATAAATTGTTAGAAGAGGGGCTTGTGCCTATTTTAACGAATATTGGATGGAGCAGCACGGGTAAGCCCTATAATATTTCTAGCAATGATGTTGCGGTATCTTTGGCAGGGGCTATTCAAGCCGCAAAACTGTTTTTTATTGGAACGAAGCCTGGGATTAATTCTATCGAGGACTGTCAGGTTAAGAAGCTTGAAATAAGAGAAACAGGTGTATTTTCTGCTTTAGAATTGAGTCAGGCCGAAGAATTATTAGAAAAACATGGCGAGCACTTTGATTTTAAAGATAGGGAGTTGATTGAACATGCACTTAGAGCGTGTCATTCGGGAGTGAATCGAATACATATTATAGATGGGTCACAAGATGGTATTTTGTTACAAGAAATATTTTCGACCAAAGGTCACGGAACCATGTTTCATGCCAATTTATATTCAAATATTCGATTAGCGATTGCGGAGGATATTCCTGAGATTTTACATATCATGCAGTCTTATGTAGAGCGCGGGGTTTTGATTCAACGGACGACAGAGGATATAGCGAAGAAGTTAGGTTCTTATTATGTTTATGAAGTAGATGATGCAATACATGGTTGCTGTGCCTTAACTTTATATAGTGATGGTTCCGCAGAGATTGAGGCTGTGGTGGTGAATGTCGATTTTTCAGGAAAAGGAACGGGTGCTAAAATGATATCCTACTTAGTAGAGAAATCTAAAAAGGAAAATATGCATCAGGTGTTTATTCTTACCACGCAAAGTAAAGATTACTTTATGAGGTTGGGGTTTGAAAATGCAAAGAGAGACTCTCTGCCTTTGGAAAAAAGAAATGAGTATAATGAAGGTCGAAAGTCTAAGGTGATGTCTTTAATGCTCTAGTGACTAATCTGTCGCTACGCTAGTTAATCCCATTGAAAGGATTGACCAGAAGGTTGTGATAAGTCTTTGTTCGCAAATTGTTTTTTAAGGAGTTGGATTCCTTGGGATAAAATATCATCTCTGTTTTCTCCAAGAGGAGTAAACCATTGTTCATTTCCGCTATTTACCCTGATATAACATTTATCCGAAATTTCTAGTTGTCCGAGGAGAATCTCTAGAGTGGTTTTTTCACCATCGACTAACACATTGCGAATCCATCTTATGCTCATATTTTAACCTCAGGATAAAGTTAAAGATGCTATTGTTCTTTTTTTGCGAAAAAGAGAACAATATGCCCTCTGTAATATTATAACATGAACCTACACTAAACTTCAAGAGAATATGCAAGTGATTCTTAAAGCTAGGGGCTAATTTTTAGCTGAGGAAAAAGAAGTATATGAAGAAATTAAAAAAACTACATAATCCCAAAATTGATTTATGAAGGAGAAGAAGGGGTCAATATTTCAAAAGCCGTATTAAACTGGCTTTTCATACACTCTATGTCCTCAATGACAGACTCTCCATGTGCTTTTAATGCGAAAACTAAATAGGCAAACCCCATCATAGCATACCCTTGTGTATTAAATATTCGGCCATCGTAAGATTCTTTGCCTTTAATGACTAAGCCATCCTCAACTTCTCCAATCTCTACTTGTACAGATTTTAAATCGAGAATAATTTTACTGAGTAAGTCAGCTTCGTAGTCGCGCAAAAAGGAGACGTTTCTTAAAATAGTTTTTCCTTTAGCAAAGGCACCTGCAATAATTAATAAGGGAATTTCGTCTCTTAAACCTTCTATTGCTTTAAAGTCAAACCTTCGCCCGACTAACTCGGAGGATACTGTTGTGACGGTTGCACTCGCTTCATTATTTTTTTGACGCTTTTTAGTTACCGTAAGTGTGGCTCCCATTCTTTTGAGTGCGTTGATCAGAGAAATGCGAGAAGGGTTCATGGAAATATTTTCTAACGTGAGTTGAGAACCCTTAATAAGAGTTGCAGCTAAAATTAAAATAGATGCAGAAGAGCAGTCACTTGGAGAGAGTAAAGTGGTGCCATTTAATTTAAAGTTTTCTGGAAAGAGTATTTTTTGAGATGGTTTTTCTAATTGTCCCAACTTTCTCAACATACGCTTTTCAAGTTCATTCATGCTATCTGTATTGGTGACTTGAAGCTTAATGTCTTGGGAGAAGAGGGTTATTTTGCGTTCTAAGTGATCCGGGCCAGATTCTGTAACATCCCATTTACAGGCTTCTTTTTTTATAATTTGGTAATAAAGGGTGGCAATTTTGGTGAGATAGTTTTTTTTAAGAGATAGCATTTTTCTGTTTCTGAACCCTGAAACTCTTATTGTGAGCGTTTTTGTGCTTTCCTCAGTAGATTGATCAATAATAACACATTCAAATGTTTTTAAAACATTTTCAATTACTTTATTGCTTATGTATTTGTTGCACAGCGTCAAAGTATTCGTGCTTTCAAAGCCTAAAAAAATTCCGAGGAGAGTCATCAAAATCACTTCATGTTCTGGTATAATAGGCTCGTCAATTAATTTGGGCTTTTTGTTTTGTTCAGGAATCACTAAAGAGTTTTCATCTCTTTCAAAATGGTATCCCAAATCTTTATAATGCCCCAGGGCAGTTTGTAGAAAAGGTGTTTCTGCAATGGATTCAAGAGTCGTTTTTTCTGAAGAGAATAAAGCGAGAGAAAGACTATGCCAGTTGATCCAAAAGTCACTAGGAAGAGAATGGCTTCCCTTAAGGGGCTGAGCTTTTTTGATATGAATCTGTTCCATTAGTCTCTCAACTGTACTTCAAAATGGTTTTGCTTGAGGCAATTGTACGCGTCTTCGGCTTCTTTTAGTTTGAGAAAGGCTAAACGAACCGTTCCCCCTTCTCCTTCTCTTACTTTAAGAATTTCTAAATCAGCTACATTGATATTTGATTGAGATAAGGGTTTTAACATAGATTCAAGAGCTTTAGGTTTATCGGGAATGGTGACTAAAAGATTGACGTTATCTCTCGCAAAACCTTTGCTTTTCTGATTCAGCCGTTCCCTAAGTTCTTGTCCTTTGGTAAAGTAAGGCTGTATGTTATTGTTTTGAAAGGCCGTTTTGACTTGCTCTAGGTACTGAATAAACTTTTCTAATGCATTCGCAATATCTTTTTGGTTACTTTCAAAAATAGGTTTCCACATTTCAAAGGAGGAGCTAGCCAAACGAGTCATATCATAAAATCCACTCCCTGAAATCGGTAGTCCATCTTCCATGATTTGAGGTTGGGTCGAAGTAAACCCCGCTAAGGCTGTCGCTAATAATTGAGGTAAATGAGAGATGTGGGCGACAATAGTGTCGTGTAATTCAGAGGTTAAAACAACATTTCGAGCCCCTAAGCATTGAGAGAATTGTTGTAACTGATTTAATTGTTTGGGGTCAGTGTTTTTTTCTGGGCAAATAATCCATGCAGAGTTCTCAAATAAATGGAGGTCCCTTGCCTCATACCCACTTTTTTCACTGCCTGCCATAGGGTGAGAACCAATGAAGTTAACATGGGGTAAGTCCTTGAGTGCCTCATGTGCTTTGTGGCAGATTGTATTTTTAGAACTGCCCACATCTGTGATTAAAACTTGTTTTGAAAAAGAAGGAGTCGATTGGCTCCAACGATTAAACAGTTCAAGTACATGCGAGATAGGAGTACATAATAAAATAAATTCAGTTTCTTCGAAGGCAGCAGAGTCATCATAATGACAGGCTTGATCGATTAAGCCCTCTTTTAATGCCTTTTTTAAAGTGGCCGGGGAGGACACTCCTCTAATGATGGGAGAGTTGAACTGTGCCTTTACTTTGGTGGCAATAGAGCTTCCTATCAAGCCTAACCCGACAATAGTGATGTGCTTAAAGGGGAACTCAATGCTCATAGAGGGCTGGCTATTTGATTTAAAGAGTTCATGCTAAGTTTGCTTTTCTTCCAAGTGTTCTTCTATGTTTCGATGCTCCAAAATAATGGCCTTAAAAATAGCAGCGATGGCTTTATCACTTAAAGGGCCTTGGTTGTGAGAAGAGAGGTTTTGGTAGACCTTTTGTTCTCTGACAGGATCAAAAACTTTTAAGTGATTGGTTTTTTTAAACTCTCCAATGATTAAAGCCTGTTCGGCTCTATTGTTGAGTAGTTTTTGTAATTGAACATCAATCTGATCAATCTGTTGTCGACATTTATCTATATCCATATTATCCAATCCATTTGAGGATCCTACTAAAATTAATTTTAATCCAGCTATTTGGCTCTATATTCCAACCGATTAAAAAGGGCTTGGCTACGATTCTTTCTTG
>CAZLBO010000025.1:0-13606 GCA_964557725.1 uncultured Bifidobacteriales bacterium
ATGGCAGCATTAAATGAACTGTCGTGCCCTCTCCTGCCTTTGATTTTATGTCTAAGCTTCCCCCTAAATTATCAATCGCTGTTTTAACTACATCCATGCCCACGCCTCGACCTGATATATCTGAAACCGTTTTTGCTGTTGAAAAACCTGGTAAAAGAATCAAGCCAAACGCCTCTTTATCTGTCATGGAAGCCAATTCCGCTTCCGTTTTAAGTTGTTTTTCTAACGCTTTAGATTTAACCGTTTCTACATCAATTCCTTTTCCATCATCACATATCTCAATATTAATTTGACCCCCATAATGATAAGCTTTTAAAGTGATGACACTCACTTCTGATTTACCATTTTTCAGTCTTTCTTCTGGTGATTCTATTCCATGATCACAACAGTTTCGAATCAAATGAGTCATAGGGTCATTGAGAGATTCAATGATAGTTTTATCTAATTCGACCTCATTACCTATGGTTTCTAATTTGATATTTTTGGACAATTTTTTTGACATTTCTCGTACCACCCGAGGGAATTTACCAAAAACATTTCCTATCGATTGCATTCGGGTTTGCATAATACTTTCTTGAATCTCAGAAGTAATGATATCCAACTTCTGCACCATAGCCTTCGATTTTGGGTCTGAATTATCCACCTGTAATAGTTGTTGGTTGCGAACTAGCACCAACTCCCCTGCCTGCATCATTAGTTTATCTAACAATTCAACATTTATTCTTACATTACTGCTTTTATGGAACTCTGTTTCTGAAGGGCGAACCTGTGTTTTTTTTACAGACTTTTTTTCAGACTCTATTGATTTTTTTTGTTCATCCGCTGCATTATTCTCCACAGTCACTTCTTGGCTTTCTCCCTGTGTCTCACTCCCTTTTTGCAAGGGAATAGGAGTTATTTTCTCCTGGCTTAATCCAACCGCTTCTGCAATGGTATCCAATTCAAAAATGGTAGAAAACAAGACTCGACTAATCGCTTCTGGTTGTAAATCATCATGTGGTTGATCAATATTACTTTCAATCACTTCTCCCATCTTGGAGAGGTCTTCTAATATCTGTTGAGGTTCTTTTTCACCCTCTGCAATTTCTTTAAAGTCATACTCTAAAATATAAAGAAAATTAACGGTAGGAATTCTCTTTCGAATCACATCTGTAATTTCAAACCCAAAGTATTTACTCTTATCCTCTGTTATTGAGTTCCCTTTTTCTTCTCCCACTTGCGGTACAATTAAACTCTCTCCACCCTCGGCCTCAATAAGCTCCATAATCTTCTTATGCAATACCGAGATATCCATATCATTACTATTCTCAATGTCATCGATCATGGTATTCAAACAATCAATGCCTTTAAGAAGAACATCAATATACTTTGATTCAGGTTGAATTTCTCCACTTCGCAACATAGACAATAAAGTTTCCATGGCATGAGATAGCTTTCCAATATTAACCAACCCAATAAACCCTGCGGCCCCTTTTATGGAGTGTATCGCTCGAAAAACCTTATTCACACGTTCAGAATCCTTAGATTCTTGGTTCTTTTCTATTTCAAGTAAATCACTTTCAACCGATTCCAGGTGTTCTTTTGACTCAACGATATAGTCATCCAATAAGCTTTGATCAAAGGACATAATATTTATTCTCTACTTTGGGTAAACGTCTTCCATTACATAATCCATCATACCATTATACGATATCGTAAAATCCTAAATTTCTTATTTATTAGAGAAAAACCCAACTAAATTGAGAGATTTTAAGAAAGTTGAAGTGACTCGATTACTTCAAGTCATATGTTATTATTTTAGTGCGAATAGGGCCAAGTTTAGGTTCTACCCTAATGACAATTCGATTCATCCGCTTTCTAAATAATTTCAAATCATCAAATTCAAAATCAACATCATCAATTTCTATTCCACGCCAAACTTTAAATTCCCCACTCGCTTCATTCATTACCTTTACCTCTTTTAAATAACGGTAATCATCATTTGGCAAAGATTCTATCCGAAAACGAACATCCACCCTAGGGTCATATTCTTCATTGTCTGGAGTGGAAGGAGGAAGCAGAATACTTCTATCTTTAATAGGCGACATCATGACAATACTCCATTCTACTCTTGGCCAATAAGCTATTTTCAAGCGTTTCCACAGTAAAATGTTTCTCGCTTTATCCTCTGCTTCAATTTTGTAATCATGCTCACCTGCTACAAGGTTAAAAAGATACCCCGAACGTGTGTCTTCAAATGTAAAACTCTCTTCTTCATCCCCATCCACATAAATCCTAACCTCTACCTCATCTCCAGGGCTATCCTTAACTCCAAAGCGAATCGCTTTATCCGCTTCCACAAATGGAGTTTGGATAAAGGCTGGTTTTCGTCTATTAATAGCAGGACTGGTTTTATCCACTTCCAAAACAATTATTTTAGAAATTTCCTCTTCCCCATCACTAATCACTACTTCTATTTCTTCAAGATCCCAATTTGATTCATCAAATAAAAAGCTTTTACTAAATTTATTTTGAGAAAGAGTGACCGGTTTGTCATTTATCTTTAAAATTACCTCTCGGCCTTTAACCGTTCCTTTGATCCCCAACTCTCCTGCCTTCTGAAAAACTTGAAGAGGCGTACTTAACTCAAGAACAAGGGGAATACGAGGACGGGTATATTCTGTATTTACTTGTCCAATACCCACTTCTTCTCCATTTAAAATGCAAAAAACATCGTACTCCTGTGTGCCTTCTTCCTGCTCTGGCCAGCTAATTTCTAACTTCCATGCCCCGCCTTTTTTAGTTGTCGTATTAAAACTCCCAATTTCTATACGTGCCTCATCGTTACAAGTACCTGAAACCGTGAGTTTTGGTGTATTAATTTCCGACGGAACAGGGTTTACCTTGCCCTTAATCTCTGCCTTTTTAAACACGCGTTCAATGGAAAGTTCCTCTGTTAAATTCTGTCCTTCAAGTTCTGCTTGAAACGGTAATGAATGGGTTCCTTCTTCCGCAGGAGAAGAAATAGAAAGACTCCACCTACCCGAAGCATTTGCTTCTGTTTGAGCCCCTAAAACTTTGATTCTTGCACCAGGGGTCGCCAACCCTGTGGACAAAATTTTATTAGCATTTATTTCTTGTCCATCTTCTGGATACTCAACACTAAAAGTTAATTCTGGAACAGGTACAACAATAGCAACCTCAGCAGTAAGTGATTGTTCTACTAAGCTCGCTTCTACAGAAAAACGATGCTCTCCAAATTCTTTAGGAGTTACTAATGAAACCTTCCATTGACCAGCAGTTGTAGCCGCCGTTAAAACAGCCCCAACCTTTATCGTTGCGCCAGGGCTTGCTGTACCTGATACCGTAAACTGAGGTGTTTTAATTTCTGTCCCAAAAGCAGGGCTTGCCACTGTAAATTTTAAGTCCACTTTCTTTTGTGTCAGCACAATGCTTACTTCATCCGTCAAAACCTGTAAACCAAAGTTTGCTTCAATCATTACCTTGTGCTTACCAATAGACAAACCACTTAATGTATAGCTCCAGTTTTCTCCCGATACTGTGGCCAATCCCTGATTAATTTTTACCTGTGAACCTGCAGTCACTGTCCCTGTAAAAGTAACATCGCTTCCTTGGGGAAACTCTTGCCCATCCACAGGATTGCTCATAATCAATGAGATGTTTTCTGGTTTCTTTACAATAAATTTTAATACCGCTTTTGCCTCTTGCTTTCCCAAAAAAGACTGTACATCTAACTTATACTTCCCTGGTTTTATCGGTAACCTAAGCTTCATGGCAAAATGCCCCGAGGCATCAGCCACTTGAGAAATTGATTTAGCCTTTACCATTGCGCCTGGTAAAGTAAAACCAACAATTTCGATTTCATCACCCGAAACTTCTGCAGGACTTGCAGGGGAGGTGATATTTAATATCATATCTCCTTTTGAAACGGAGGATAATGAATCTCTTTTTTGAGTTAAAGTATCAAGAGGCCTTCCTGTAGAATCAGGTGTAGCCATGGTATCGATAACCCCAGCGGTGTCTACTTGTTTGACTAACACAGAGTCACCTACCAATACTTTTTTGAGAGAATCCAAGTTAACAGCTGACTTAACCACCTTCTCAATCGCATTCTTTAAGGCCTCCTGATTTTCTAATACTTTAACAGAGAACCCACCCGCTTTTTGAATCGCAACATTCAGTTCCTTAATTCGTACCTTCTTTCCCCCACCCTTAGGCACTAAATCTAACAAGCCCTCTTTTAAGTAGGCAAAAGTACTTTTTCCATCTGTACCAATTCCTCCCTCTGTACCTCTAATTGCTGCTGTAGCTGTGGGGGTTTCCATAATAAAATCAGACCGTCTGCTCGCTAATTTCTTAACATTAAAAAGTATTTTTCCGGTCTTAATATTAATTTTAGTATTGGTTACTTTTCCATTTTTAACGAATTTTGAAAGATTAACCACCGAGTTTTCTTCAATCGTAATGGTGGTTCCATCCTCCATTTTGAGCTCTACACTCGATTCAACTAGAGTGCGAATCAAATCTTTTTGTTTTAGTTTTGTGGTTTTCCGAATAGGTTTGGCTTTCGCTTTTCCCCGTTTATAGGTAACATCTCCCATAACCATATTGATCGATATTTTGTGAGGAGCGGCCCATAACCCTTGTATCAATAAAAAAAGAGCTAAAAATCCGTATGTTTTAAAGGTGCTGATAAAACCCATTTGTAAATATATCCTGTCTCTTTTAGTACCTAAAGTCTGATTTTATTCCATTGTACCACGATTCTTATAAAAACGGAGAGATTCTTATCATAAAATGATGTTAAAAATAGCGGATGGTTTATTATCTTGGAAATTCATTTAAAAAACGGATAAATATGGCAGAAACAATTGATGAAATCACAATGACATTTGAAGATGAAGAAGGCGTTCTCCTTGTCAAAGAACTTGAAAAAGTAGTTCTTACTAAAGGGGCTTGGGCCACTTTGATGTTTAAATATCAGAATTTAGACAAAAAAACAGGTGAGTTTGGTGAACCCAAATATGCGATTCGTCGATACCAAAAAGTAGCTGGTGAATACCGTTCTAAAAGTAAGTTTAACATTTCATCCATCAAGCAAGCAAAAATGATTGTCGATGCTCTTAACACATGGATAGAAGCCGATTCAAAAGAAGAAGAATAGCCCTTTCAATGACTGGTTTATTATTTACCTCGTATGATGACAATTTTATCATACGAGGTTTTTAAAACCCAACACCACGTCGGCTTATTACTTCACCTTAAATCACAAATATTTATTTGGAATAAAAAAGAAGAAACAATATTGTATGATGAATGTATTTTTTGTGAATGACACCACAATTAACCTCCCACGCACCGAAGCACTTAAAAGCTTAGCCAGTCGGGTCTTATGTCAAGAAGGAGCAAGTGGAAATATCAACTTAATCTTCTGTACTGACGAATATATGCGTTCTCTCAATCTTCAATTTAGGTCAAAAGACAAAACTACAGATGTTTTATCCTTTGAATATGGAGAAGAAGACATTTTTGGAGAGATTTACATTTCTCCTGCAAAAGCAAAAATACAAGCTCCTGAATGGGAAAATACTTTTTACCAAGAATTAAAACGGCTTGTCGTACACGGTTCGCTCCATCTTTCTGGCTACGATCATATTTTGAAGAAAGATCGCCTAATTATGGAAAAAAAAGAACAACACTACCTCAAATTGAAAAAATAATGGTATATTTTAAAAAAAGCACATTAAAGGTTACTGACAAATATTGAATACATTTTCTGATCCCAAATATTCACTACACAACCCTATTTATCAATAGTGGATCCTGACCCCATACTCTTTGCTTTTCTATTTAGCGTCTTTCTCGTTCTAAGTGGCTTAATGAGCACAGTCCGTGCTTTTTTTAGTTTTTATAGACGTTATCAACATCGCATAGAAGAAGAAGAAATTTCTGATATTGCCCAAAAGGCACTTGGTAATTGGAAGCAAGAAGGTTATTTCGAGTCTCTTTCCCTAGGACAACTCACCTTAGATAGTGCTGCACTTTTATTTGGCATCAAAACTTATTCTTTTCTTCTTGCAAAGCTCTCTATTACTTCTCCTTCAGAAATATACATATCCTTTGCTCTCAGTCTTGTAACCATCTACCTCAGTCGACAACTTATACCTACTATTGGGCAGGCAAACCTCTCTCAATGGAGTCGTCCTGTCTACTTATTTTACTCGATATACTGGGGGGCAACGGGCTGGCTAGGAAGGCTTGTATTTAAAGCAAAAGAGCTACTCCTCAAGCGCTCAGGCTTTCACAAAAAGTATAAGATATTTTCTGAAAAAGACATTCAAAGTATGGATGGGGATGTCAGTGGCTTAGAAGAAGATGAAGTTGAAATGGTTCAAAATGTAATCAATATTGGAAACACCCTCGTCAAAGAGATTTTTACCCCACGAGTAGATTGTGTCGCGCTTAATGTTACCTCTTCTTATGAAGAAATATTAGAAACAATTAGAACAGATAAATTTACACGCATCCCTGTATATAAAAGTAACATCGATAAAATTGTAGGCATCTTACATGTAAAGGATCTTTTATTTATCCCTAATATTACCGAGAACTTTTCTCTAAAGGATCATTTAAGAGAAGCCTACTTTATTCCCCGTTCAAAAAAAGTAGATGATTTAATGTCTGAATTCAAAAAAGACAAAAGCCACTTAGCAATTGTGGTTGATGAATACGGAGGCACTGCGGGGTTAATTACTTTGGAAGATATTTTAGAAGAAATTGTGGGAGAGATTCAGGACGAAGATGATTCCGAAACACCTAAAATTTCACGATTGACAGAAACCCATTTTGAGATTGACCCTATTATAACTCTCGATGATATTAATAAGGAATTAAACCTCCATATTAAACCAAAAGAAGAAGTTGATATTGATACATTAGGTGGCTACTTGCAATACATTAAAGGCAGTATTCCTCAAGAAGGAGAAACCATTGCTCACAACGGTTATTCCTTTGAAATATTAAAGATGGAAGGCCAGAGTATTGAAAAGGTACTTCTGACTATCGAAACAAAAAATTAAGTTACACTAAGATTACATGGTTACCAATTCGGCATGTAAAGCCCCTGCACGTTTTAGACTTTGAAAAATAGAGATGATGTCCCTTGGAGAAACCCCAAGACTATTTAATGCTCCTGCTAATTCACTGACATTTGAAACATTGGGCAAAACCTTCATCTCTGGTATAGATTCACTCACATTTGCCTCCTCTGTTAGTGTTCTGCTTGACGTTTGGGTCGCCCTGCCAGGAGCCTGACTGACCACTTGTTGATTAGTCTCTTTTTGTTTAATGGTAATGTTAATATTTCCATGGGAAATTGCCACAGGAGAAATACTGATATTTCCTCCTGCTACAATGGTTCCTGTTTTTTCATTTAAAACCACACGGGTAACTTGTGAAGGCGAGAACTCTACATTTTCTAAGTCTGCCAAAAACTCTAAGGGCGTGTTTTTATAAGAATCAGGAAGAAGAATTTGCACTGCTCCTGAATTTTCTGCCCGAGCAACGGGCTCTTTAAAAAATGCATTCACGGCTTTTGCCATATATACCGCTGTTGAGAAGTCAGGATCTTTTAAGGTGTAAATTACCGCAGAATCTGGCATAGAAGGATGCTGAATCTCTCGTTGTAGTATCGCTCCATTAGGAACCCTCCCTGCTAAAGCGTGGTTTTTTCGCACATTTGCCATTCCCGATTGACTCGCTACATTATAGCCACCAATACTAATGGGGCCTTGGGCTACGGCATAGATGTTACCATCTGCTCCCCCTAGGCTTGACATGAGCAAGGTTCCTCCTTCTAAACTACGCGCATCTCCTATACTCGAAACCACCACATCAATCTTACTTCCTGCTTTAAGAAAAGGAGGAATTGTAGCCACGACCATCACTGCAGCAACATTTCGCAAACGAATTCGATCATTTGCCATTTCCATACCCATGTTCCGCAACATATTGACAATACCTTTAGTGGTAAACAATGTCCGAGGACCATCTCCTGTATTTCTCAAACCAACGATAAGCCCAAAACCTGTTATTTGAAAGTCTCGCATCCCTTCGAGGGCTGCCACGTCCTTTACCCGAACACCATAAGCTGTTTCAAACAAAAGAAGTCCTACTAAAGCTATTATTTTTAACCTATGCGTCATAAATCCCCTTCTAAAATATCCAGTTAATAAACCGAGCGATAAAACCAGGACGATGGGCATTTTGGCTGTCCCCCTCCCCCGTATATTCTATTTTTGCATCCGCCAACTTGTAAGAATAAATTGTATTATCATATAAAATATCAGCAGGTCTAATCAATCCTGTCACATGAATAATTTCTATTTCTTCATTAATTTTAACCTCCTTATGACCATCCACTAACAAATTTCCATTGTCATAAACCGCTATAATTCGAGCTGAAATTTTTGCCTTTATCGATCCACTTCGTGAGGTCTTTCCTCGTCCATCATAATTAGCAGCTTGTTCATAACCTGCCGAAACTCCAGGAATATACTTGGCGACAGACCCCTTACCAGGTGAGAGATTAAAGGAGGCCTCTTGATCAATATCTGTTTGAGTACGAGTATCATTTTTTGCCTTGGCATCTTCCCATATCAATACCGTAATAATATCTTGAACTTGTTTTGCCTTTTTATCGGTATAAAGAGAGAAGTTTTTAGGGATTTGTTGCCCCTGCAATAAAGAGCCCCATAAAAAAACAATACACCATAAATTTAAACCCTTTAGCATTCTTCTAACCTCTTGTTGAAATCCATTCCAATGTGTTTTCATCGATAATTCGTGCCCGTATCAACTTATGTGACATTAAGTTTTTTACTTGTATCACTTGCCCCAATTTCCCATTTTGGCGAGCAACGCCCTTAAATTCTATTTCAATCCCTTTTTTTAAAGAGCGAATAGTAACGGATTGCCCTAACAATACAATTGGTTTTTGAATTAATAACTTTCCCACCATAATTCTATCCGCCACAATCGTTTGCCTCGCTTCTAAGCCCATCAACTGGGAGAGGTTTAAGGGAAGGGAATGTAAGTCTGTTACTTCTCGATACTCCCTTTTTATATTGTTTTTATGCACAACTTCTCCACGCCCAATTCTATCCACTGCCACCCAAACACTGTCATAAACACTGATATTGACTCCTAAAGAAACTCGCCTAACTATTTTATTATTGATAAGTATTTGGAGACTCAAATTTTGATTTCCTTTGGCCCTAAAAGAAGAGGGAATATTTATCTTTAATATATGAGCGACCTTAGGGATTCTAACAAAATCGGGTAAACGACTAAATTCAAATTTGTAATCTTTATCAGATTCCTTAGTTAATTTTTCCATTTTCTGATATACTAAGCTAGCCAAAGAGTCTTTTGTTAATATTTTAGATAATGTTTTTATTCGAATCACCTTTTTCAATTCTCCTGTAATCCGATAACTTGAAAGTAAAGGTACAAGGTAACGTCTATAGATGCTTCGAGTGTCTAAATGACGAATGAGTCCAAATTTTGCAGCAGGACCAACATTTTTCTGTTTTAACATTTCAACGACATTGGCTTCCCCTCTAATCAAAGCGATATCACCTAATTTTATACTAGGGCCAAGTACCTCCACAGAATCTCTATATTGTATAGAGAGAACAGGTTTGTTTGTTCCCCTCCCAGAAACACTGAGAAGGGTAAGCCCTAACACAAAAAATGAACAACGAACAAATAAATTAAATCGCAAATTATCTCCTCAATTGGTTGGCTAACTGCAACATTTCTTCTGACGTTTGAATTGCTTTTGATACAACCTCATAAGCTCTTTGTGCTACAATCATATTTACCATTTCCTCGACCAACTGCACATTGGAGCTCTCTAAAAACCCACTTTGTATCTTTCCCATGCTAGCCTCCCCAGGCGCATCTACATCAGGGCTACCACTTGCAGCAGTCATTGTAAACACATTATTCCCCATGCTTTTTAAACCACTGGGATTAATAAACCGTGCCAATTCAATTTGACCAATTTCTTCACTTATATTTGATCCATCAAGAGAGACATACACTCGACCAGACTCATCAATAGTAATATCTTGTGACCCTTCTGGTAAAACAATCGGAGGCTCTAAAAGATACCCCTGAGAAGTAACCAAGCTACCTTCTGCTGATATTTTAAAAGCTCCTCCACGTGTATAGGCAATTTCTCCACTGGGCATGGCTACCTGAAAGAACCCATCCCCAAGAATGGATAAATCAAGAGGATTAGATGTTTCTGAAATATTCCCCTGACTAAATACTTTTTGTGAGGCAACTACTCTTACACCCACACCCACTTGGATTCCTGCAGGAAAGCTGGCCCCCTCTGCATTACCTGAGCCAGGCTCTACCATCGTTTGATACAATAGATCTTCAAATTCGACTTTCGTCTTTTTAAAAGCAACCGTGTTTATATTAGATAAATTATTGGTAATATTATCCACATATAATTGATTGGCCTTCATGCCTGTAGCGGCGGTATATAAGCTTCTAATCATTTTTTATTCCTTTTACGCATTAATAGAAGTTATGAAACTCTACCAATCTCATTTACTGCTTTTTGTACTGTTTCATCAATTGCATGCATGGTTTTTTGACTCGCCTCATAATTTCTAAATTGAGAAATCATTTCAACCATTGTTCTAATTACATCCACATTAGATCCTTCTAAATAACCTTGTTTAAGAGAGGCTTCATGGGTTACCCTTGCAGGATTGTTAACAGGATCCGTATTATTGTAATAACCTTTTCCTTCTGACAAAAGAGGTTTATTGGTCTCAAAATTAACTACTCCTATTTGCCCTATCTTTGCCCCCTGAACAAATAACCCTCCATCAGAGGCCACTGTTAATTTTTCATTATTTTCTAAATGAACGGTATCATCATTATCCTGTAAGACGGGATGCCCATTGAGCGTCACCAATTCCCCCAAGGAATTAAGCGAAAATGCTCCATTCCGAGTATAGCGAACACCATCGGGGGTCATTATTTTAAAAAAGCCAGAATCCGATAAGGCTAAATCTAAATCATTATCTGTTTGTACTAAAGCGCCCCCACTAAAATCGCGGACGACTTCATTTAAGCTTTGTTCTTCATCCTGGTGAAGCTTTGCTTCATCGTTCCGTTTAATCGTCACTTCTGTTTTTGTAATTAGCTTTGACAACTTAAATCCCGTTGTATTCATATTCGATAAATTATGACTCGCAATGTCCTGTTTCTTTTGCAAGTTTATCATGCTTGCTGCCGCAGTGTATAATCCGTTAACCATAAAATCTCCTTAGCCAATAAACCTACTGCAAAATACAGGCCAAATAAAATTTCAAGTAATTGGTAAGGGGTTTATCAACTTTTACTTTTGGTTTTAACATTTTGAGGGACAAAGGGATAGATACACAAAGCTGTACAAACTAGTCGATAAAATGAGTTTAGAATTTTTAGGCAATGAAAAGGAAAAAAGTTACCTATGAAGTACGGCAAAAAAGTCCTACTTCTCTGTTCCTTAATTAAACATCAAGTGATTTATTCAATTTTCCATGATGTAAAAAATGAATGGCTTCGCGACCTTCTTCTCCCATGTCATCACTAAAGTCATTAACATATAGCTCAATATGTGCGGTGATGACTTCACGAGAAAGTTCTTGAGCGTAGCGTTCACATAGTTTTAGTGCTTCCTCACTATTTTCCTTTGCCCAGTTCAAACTTTGCCGAATCAATCGGGTCATTTCTTTAACCAGATTCCCTTCATCCCGACAAACCACCACTCCTAGTGGAATAGGGTGCCCTGTTTTTTCTTCCCAATAAGCACCTAAGTCCTGAATAAGTGTCAAGCCGTCTTTTTTATAACTAAAACGACTTTCATGAATCACTACCCCTTGGCACCCCACTTCTTTGCAAAGGCGGGTGTATAATTGATCATAGGCTAAAAATTCTTTCGGTTTTTTTCTTTGATTAAAATGTGCCTCTCTGCTCACTAAAGAATTTACATAAAAATTATATAGAACATGTGCCGTGGTATTTTCTCCTGGTATTAAAATGGGGGTTTTAGAATCCATTCCTCTCACCCCATGACTCAACACCATTGGCCCACACCCTCTACCCAACGCTCCTCCACAAGGTAATAATCGATATGGTTCTCCTAGTCCATTAAGTGCTGCTGCACTCATCTTAATCACCTGTTTTGTCCCTGCCAAAGCACATTGATTTAATTGTTCAATGTCCAAAAAATCAATCCCAATTTCAAACAAAGGCGACTTCACGGCTCCTGTAATTAAACCTGCATATATATATACATCATTAGGACAAGGAGAAATAGCTAGGGAAATCTTTTTCATTTAAAGTCCTTCCAAAGCTGATTGATTCAATTTTAAAAAACTTTTTAGACTCTCTAGTGAATCACTCACCTTTTTGGGGGTGATATTTCGAGTAGATGCGATGTTACTAATACTTCTTATCTCTATGACAGGGAGTTCTAAGGTTCTCCCCACATGAGCCACCGCAGCCCCTTCCATCGTCTCAAATTGAGCTTTAAATAAGCCCTCTCTCATCAACCCTGTTTTTTCTGTTCCCGTACAACAATTAACCGTACATCCCTTACCTTCAGAGAAGTTCCCTTTCAATACATCAGAGACCACTTCCAAGTGATATTCCTCTGCATACTCCTTTCCGAACTCAAAATCTGAGAGGGGGCGAAAGGAGGGGGGTGAAGGTAATTCAACTCCTACATCACCAAAGCATTCTTGTTTGCCAACAACAAGTTCTCCTTCTTTTAATAAGGAATTGGGGTAAGCCCCTGCTATCCCGATGTTAACAATCAATCTTGGTCGAGAATAGGACAAACGCGAAAGTAAAGAGGCCATCGTCATAGGAACTCCCACCCCTGTGATCAAAAAGCCCAACTGACCCATTTTTATATACTCATAATCTCCTAAGATCAACTTTTGCCAATCCCCTGGCCAACACTCTAATTCTCCTGATGTTGCCGCACAAATCAATACTTCTATTTCCTTTGTCATCTACTTCTCACTCTCTCTTCTTATTTGACTTAACCATTTTTTTCGTCCTTCAAATACATCCTTTGCTCCCCCCCCAGAAGCACAACTCGCACACCCTGCTGCCAGTGCCTCAACAAAATTCTGAGAAGGTTCTTTTCCCGCTAACTGCCCATGTACTAAATACGCCATCACACAGTCCCCTGCCCCAATCGTATTTTTTATTGATGCTAATGGGGGGATACTATACTTATACCCACTCAACTCTTTATTTTTAGAAGGGAAGTATCGAGCCACTCTTGCTCCATCGGTAATGCTTCTGTCCAAAGCCTTTAGTTCTCCCTGTTTCCCAAAAGTTTCCAGTGGAAACTGAGTCTCTACCCGATTCCACTCCTCTCGATTTATCTTTAACACATGTGCCTTTTTTAATAAATCAATATTTAAACCATCAACGGTTTCTTTATACAATTTCCTAAATTTTAATTGAATCAATATATTTAAATAAATCTTATTATTCAACTACGTAGGAAAACTTCAAGAAA